>CAKPPA010000136.1 GCA_934177025.1 uncultured Clostridia bacterium | reverse complement strand
CGGCGGATCCGGAATGTTTTTTAGTTTTTCCGGAAAAGCCTTGCTAAAGCACGTAACGCAAACAACCCCGAGCATTTCCAAACGATTTGCCAAACGATTGCGATAATCCGCCGAGCGGGTTGCAACCATTTTTTCCAACATCGTTCTGCCGAACAGCTCCAGCAAATTGCCGTCGTCCAAACGAAGTTTTTCCGGCACGGCTTCCGGACTGCCGCAGTACTCGATTAACTGATAGGCTTTATGCGCGTACATTTTATCGAACGTACTCAGCCAAATACAAATTTTTTCCCTTTCGCTATACATTACACCCGATATTTCCTATCCAACGACCGAAACTGAATGGCTTCGGCAACGTGTTTTGCACGGATTTTTTCCGCCGAATCCAAATCCGCAATGGTACGTGCCACTTTTAAAATACGATTGTATGCGCGCGCACTCAATTTTAGTTTTTCAAATGCGGCACGCAACAATTCGTCGCTTTCCGCATCCAACTTACAGTAAGTCAAAATTTGTTTTTGCGTCATTTGCGCGTTGCAATGGACACCCGTTCCGCGAAAGCGTTCCGCCTGCAATTGTCGCGCGCGATTTACTCTCTTTTTGATATCCGCCGAACTTTCGCTTAGTGCATCCGATTGAATTTGGCTGTACTCAACGCTGTCCACCTCGACATGTAAATCAATTCTATCAAGGAGCGGTCCGGACAATTTCGATAAATAATTTTGAATTTGCGATGCCGAACAAGTGCATTCGTGAACGGCACTGCCGTAATTTCCGCAAGGACACGGATTCATGCTGGCAATCAACATAAAGTTTGCGGGATACGCTACCACCTGCTGAATGCGTGCTACGGTAATTACGCCGTCCTCCAACGGTTGACGTAGCGTTTCCAACGTATGTCGATTGTATTCCGGCAATTCGTCCAAAAACAACACGCCGTTGTGTGCCAAACTGATTTCCCCCGGCTTTGCGTTTCGGCCACCGCCTGTTAATGCTACGATTGTTGTCGTATGATGCGGTGCACGGAAAGGACGCACCGATAAAAAACCTTCCTCGAGTTCGCCCGCAATGCTGTGAATTTTGGAAACCTCAAGGGCTTCCTCAAAAGTCATATCCGGCATAATGGAAGGGACGGCGCGTGCAAGCATCGTTTTTCCGGACCCCGGTGGCCCTATCATTAAAATATTATGCCCTCCCGAAACCGCAATTTCCATTGCTCTTTTTGCCGCATATTGTCCTTTTATGTACTTCATGTCGCGGTCGTCGGCAAGTTCCTCCAAACGCACCCATGGCTGAAAGCACACCGGCGTTAATTCCGTTTCGTTTTTTAAAAACCCGACCGCCTCTTTTAAGGTGTCTACCGCATATATCGTCAATCCCTCGATGTAGGACGCTTCCTTTGCGTTTCCTTTCGGGATCATGACTTTTTCGTAGCCCAACTGTTTGGCGGAAATTAAAATCGGCAAAATGCCTTTTACGCTTCGAACGCATCCATCCAAAGCCAATTCGCCTAAAAACAAAAAGTGTTGCGGATTCGTTTCCCCGATTTGATTACTTGCGCACAAAATTCCCAGTGCAATGGCAAGGTCGTACAACGACCCTTCCTTTTTTACGTCCGCAGGTGCCAAACTCACGACGATTTTCGACATCGGGTACTGATAGCCGCTGTTTTTGATAGCGGATCGCACCCGTTCGCGCGATTCCTTTACGGCGCTTCCGGGTAAACCTACCGTTTCGTACGTCGGTAAACCGTTGTGTAAATCCACCTCTATTTCGATCGGAAAACCTTCCAACCCGTTTAATCCGAAACTGAAAATTTTTGATAACATCCTGAATCCTCGTTTACAAGAGTTTATTGTAACGGCTTTTTTCTAAAAATACAACCCTTTTTCTTAATTCCGTCAGAATTTAAGTCAAAGGAACAAATTCGATTTTAAAAATAATCTTTCGGAATCACCTTAAAATTGTGCTATTTTTCTCGCAATACTGATGTGCTTGCCTGAATTTTGTCACGGTTGTTCGTTGTCGAAGATTTCCTTTTTTAGTTTTCGATTTCCTACGAAAGGAAATAAAAAAAACGCGAAATATTTCGCGTATTTTTTTACTTTTTCGTTTCTTTGATTTTCGCTGCTTTACCCGTTCTCTCTCTCAAGTAGTAAAGTTTCGCGCGTTTTACAACGCCTTTGCGTACAACTTCCACTTTTTCGATTTTCGGGCTGTGCAGAGGGAACGTCCTTTCCACGCCGATTCCGGAAGAAATCCTTCTTACCGTAAAGGTTTCGCGCAATCCCCCGTGTTTACGAGCGATCACAACGCCTTCGTACGCCTGAATTCTTTCCTTGTTTCCTTCGATAACCTTAAAAAATACTTTTACGGTGTCACCGACACGAAATTCCGGCACGTCCTTGCGCAGGCTTTCCTGCTCAATCGATTTAATCACATCCATTTGACTTTTCCTCCTTGTTACGACAGCGTTCATGTCCGGTTGACAGAGGACCGCCCGAAGTCCTTGAATAGATTACCACAACTTTCCGTAAAAGGCAAGCAGTTTACTGTAGTTTTCGAACGATTTTGCCCTCTTTTACAGATTTTTTGAAGATTTTGGCTTTCAATCGTGAAAAAACACTTTCTGTTCGTTTTTCTTCTCTTTTTCGCATGGAAAGCACGATTTTTTTTACCAAAAACACCTTTTCGAATCGTAATCGTTTCGTACCTTTAAAAAGGTGCGAACGCTTCCGCAGTTGACGTAACGGAATCGACCCAAAAGTAAATTCCTTGCTACGAAAGCAATGCGCTTCCTTTCAATTTGCGTCGAACGCGTTACGGATTAAAGTGATTTCCTTTTTTCCGTAAACTTCCACCACGTCGAATCGGCATATCGGCAACTTTTTTAGTTTCATAAGGTACAACTCCGCCACGTGAATAATTTTGTTTTGTTTCACAAAATCAACAGCTTCTCGCGGCAATCCGTACGCATCGTTTAAGCGTGTTTTTACTTCGATGAAGGCTAGTACTCCGTGATCCTCGGCGATGATGTCAATTTCCCCGATTTTTGTCGTGAAATTCCGTTCCTTAATGCGATACCCTGCTTTTTTAAGATACCTACATGCCCAAAGTTCGCCTTTTCGCCCCAAAT
>CAKPPA010000135.1 GCA_934177025.1 uncultured Clostridia bacterium | reverse complement strand
CACGTTTGTTTATCGCTCAATTTGGCGGTGGCGTTGCTGTTTCACGTGCCGCTGGTGTATTCGCTTTACCTTGCGCTTTCCGTCGGCGGTATGGTTGCGGTAAACTTCATTTTGGCGTTGCCGTTGTTGGTGTGTGTGCCGGTGTTGTTTTTGCAAAACAAGTTGGAAAAACCTTGCAACGAAAGGCATTGAGTGATTTGGGCGGGAAAGCAAGGAAAAACGCACAAGGGAAAGGCGTTGAAAAAGGAATGGAAAAAGGAAAACGTTTTAGGGCGTTGTAAAACGGAAGGAAAGGGATCCTTCCGTTTTTTTGTTGCGTGTAAGCGGGGCATAGGTGCGGGAAACAAAAAGTACGTCGAAAAAAAGGGAAGCACGTTTCGTCGGAAGAAAAAGAGTTTTTTGCGGAGGCTCGGAAAAACTACTGTTCCAAAAGGAGGCAACGCGGTTTTTTGGGGAAAGGAATGTTTTTTTGAAAAAAGGAACAAGGGGAACGGCATGGGAAACAAAGGATTTTTGGCGAAAAAGGCAGGGGAAAATTGCTTTTTTAGGTGCAGAAAGTTGTAAAATCCGCAAAAGAATGGTTTAATAAAACTATGGAAAAACAACTTTGGAAAGCGTCCTTCCCGATCAATCGGGAAGCGCAGGAATTTGCAAAAGCACGGTGGTTAAAACTTGCAAAACCGTTAAAAGGTTTGGGCATTTTGGAGGAGGACGTCGTCAAACTTGCGGGAATTTTGGGGAAATTCCCCGACATTTCCCAGCGGTGCGTCGTCGTGATGTGTGCGGACAACGGCGTCGTGGAGGAAGGCGTTACGCAAACGGGGAAGGAAGTAACCCAAAAAGTGGCGGACGGCATTATGAACCATATCACTACCGTAACGAAATTGGCGGAAGTGGCGCATTGCGATTGCATTTCGGTGGACGTCGGTGTGGACGGGGATTGCGCGTGCGCATGGAACAAAAAGGTGGCGTACGGCACGCAAAACATTGCGAAGAAGCCGGCAATGACGCGCCAACAGGCGGAAGCCGCCGTACAAGCGGGAATCGACACGGTAAAGGAACTGAAGGAACGCGGGTATCGGCTGATTGCGGCGGGCGAAATGGGCATCGGCAACACGACGACGGCAAGTGCGGTGGCAAGTGCGTTGTTGCATCGCTCGGCGGAGGAAATGACGGGCAAAGGCGCAGGGTTAAGTGCCGAAGGCTTGCGCAAAAAAATCGAGGTTGTGCGGCGTGCCGTGGAACTGCATCGGCCGGATGCTTCCGACAGTTTGGACGTTTTGTCGAAAGTCGGCGGGTTTGACATTGCCGGCATGACGGGGCTTTGCCTCGGTGGGGCGATGTACGGGGTGCCGATTGTAATCGACGGGTTTATTTCCGCCGTTTCGGCATTGTTGGCAAAACGAATCGACGAAAACGTAGTGCAATTTTTGTTTGCGTCGCACATGTCCAAGGAGCCTGCCGCGCATTGGGTGATGGACGAACTCGGGCTAAAACCGAAACTTTTTTGCGAAATGGCGTTGGGCGAAGGCACGGGTGCGGTGATGAGTTTGCCGCTACTCGACATGGCGTTAAACGCTTACAAAAACTTACCGTACTTTGGGGATATGGAAATCGAGGATTACAAACCGCTATGATGATTTTCATTTTGGGCGGCAGCGGCAGCGGAAAATCGCTGTTTGCGGAGGAAGCCGCGCGAAAAAACGGTGCGCCGCTTTACTACGTGGCAACCATGCGCCCTTATGGCGAGGAGGCACAGCAGCGCATTGCACGGCACCGCAAGCAGCGCACGCAAAAGGGTTTTACAACGGTGGAGTGCTACACGCGCCCCGACTTGCTTTGCTGGAACGGGACGGAAACCGTGCTACTCGAATGCATGTCCAACTTGCTGCTAAACGAAATGACGGAAAACGAAAATTTTTCCGAAACGGAGTTTTTGCAACAGATTGCGGCGTTGGAGCGGAAAGTAAAAACGTTGTACCTTGTGTCCAACGACATTTCGTCGGACGGGTGCGTTTACGATGCGTTTACGGAGCGGTACCGAAAAATTATGGGGAATGTCAACCGCGCGCTTGCGTTAACCGCGGCAGAAGTGGTGGAAGTGGTGTTCGGCATTCCCGTGCGAAAAAACAAACAAGGAGAAATTTAAAAAATGAAACGATTTTGGAACGGGTGTATGATTGCTTTTTCGTTGTTTACGAGGCTACCCGTGCCGCAAATTGAATGGAAGGACGAAAATTTAAAGTACGTGTTTTGTTTTTACCCCGTTATCGGTGCGGTAATCGGCGGCTTGTCGTTTTTTGTTTTTTGGCTTTTGCAAAGCGTGCTGGCGGCGGATAAGTTTTTAACGGCGGCAATCCTTGCGGTGCTTCCCGTCCTTGTGACGGGCGGCATCCATTTGGACGGATTTTGCGACGTGTCCGATGCGATTGCGTCGCGTCAGCCGATGGAACGAAAATTGGAAATTTTAAAGGATTCCAACGCAGGGGCGTTTGCCGTCATTCAAACCGTGCTGTACTTTGTGATGTACGTGGCGTTGCTGTATGCACTGCCGGCGTTTCTGCAGCCGTTGTACTGCTTGGGGTTTAGTTTCATTCGTTCTTTAGCGGGGCTTGCCATTTTGTGCTTAAAGCCGGCAAGGCCGAACGGCATGTTGCGCTCCTTAACGGATCCGGCAAAAAAGGGTGCGTGCTTGTTCTTTTTGGTGTTTTTTGCGCTGCTGTCCGTCGGGGCATCGGTGTGGTTGGAATGGAAAACTGCGCTTTGCGCCGTGTGCGGCGTAAGTTTGTTTACCTTGTACTACAAAGGCATGTGCCGCCGTCATTTCGGCGGAATTACGGGGGATACGTCCGGCTGGCTGATTCAAACGTCGGAATTGCTGTATCTCGGAATCTTGGTCGGCGCGGAACGAATTTTTACGGCGGTGGGATTATGAAAGTTGTCATCGGCGGCGCGTTTTCGGGGAAAACGGAGTTCGTTAAAACAAAGTGGGGTTATTGCGATGCGGAAATTTCCGATCGCCCCGGGAAAAAGGTGCTGAATCATTTTCATTTGTTCGTGAAGGAAATGCTTCGTCAGGGCAAGGACGCTTCGGAAATCAAGGCGGCCTTGCAAAACACGGAAGTCCTGATTTGCGACGAAATCGGTTGCGGCATTGTCC
>CAKPPA010000134.1 GCA_934177025.1 uncultured Clostridia bacterium | reverse complement strand
CAAGCTCAAAATCAATTTGCCGTCCATTAAGGACGAAGCCCTAAAAGCGCACGTGCAACAACGCGTGGACTTTTTGACGGAGCAATGCCGCGAAAAGGAAGCGGAAATATTAAAAAAGGTAGGTTTTTAACATGCAACAGTATCAAAAGGATTTTGTTGAGTTTCTGTTGGAAAGCAATGCCCTGTCGTTTGGCGACTTCGTTACGAAGTCCGGACGGAAATCCCCGTTTTTCATTAATGCGGGCAGTTTTAACACGGGCGCAAGTTTGGAAAAACTCGGCGAATTTTACGCACACGCCATTCAGGAAAATTTCGGCGAAGCGGACGTTTTGTTCGGGCCTGCCTACAAAGGCATTCCGTTGAGCGTTTGCGCCGCTATGGCATTAAGCCGCCTGTACGGCAAAAACGTGCGTTACTGCGCAAACCGAAAGGAAGCCAAGGATCACGGCGAAAAAGGCGCGTTTTTGGGTGCGAAACTGCAAGCGGGCGACAAGGTCGTCATTGTGGAGGATGTCACCACCGCCGGCACCAGCGTGCGCGAAACGATGGAATTGTTAAAGGACACAGGTGCGGAAGTCATCGGGCTGGTCGTTTTGGTGGATCGGATGGAACGCGGCACCACAATGAAATCGGCATTAATGCAAATTTATTTGGATTACGGCATTAAAACCTGCGCGATTGTGGGAATGCACGAAATCATCAAATACCTTTCGGAAACGGAAGTGAACGGAAAAATCGTCATCACGCCGGAGTTGAAAAAAGAGCTCGGCATGTACTACATGCAGTACGGCGCAAAAAACGAGGACTAGGAAAAAAGCGGCAATTTTTTGCCGCTTTTTTCAACAAAGGAGGGCAAAATGAAACTGACCAAATTCGCAAAAAAGGATTACGCCGGTTTAAAGGATTTTATGACCCCGATTTGGCGGGAAACGTATGCGGAAATTTTGCCGAAAGCGCAGGTGGAGTACCTCATCGAAAAGTACTTTTCCTTGGAGGCGATTGCAGAGTATTGCAAAAAAGGCTACCGCTATTTTTACGTTACGGACGGAGAGGTGTGCGGTGTCGTCGTCATTTGGGAAAAGGAACGGGAAGTGCATCTCGACAAACTGTACCTTTTGCCCGAAGCGCGAGGCAAAGGCTATGCCGATTTTGTGTTCGGCGAATTGAAAAAAATCGGCAAGGACATTACGCTAAACGTCAGTCGGGAAAACGTGCGCGCGGTAAAATGCTATCGCAAAAACGGCTTCCTTGTGGAAAGCGAGTTGGAAATTCCGCTGGAAAAAGGCATGGTCAATTTCGACTACCGCATGCGCTGGGTTTGCCCGAACCCAAAGGATGCCGCAAAGTAAAATCCTTTTTTTCGTAATTGGAGTCAATTTCCGCAAAAAATCTTGACAGTGCAAAAAATAGGGTTTTAAATAAAATCAAAAGCAAAAGGGGAATCACAAATGAAAAGGAAAAAAAGCACGTTTTTTAAGGACTTTAAAGCGTTCATTTCGCGGGGAAACATCATCGATTTGGCTTTGGCAGTCATCATCGGCGGTGCGTTCAGCAAAATCGTAAACAGTTTGGTTTCGGACATCATTATGCCGCTACTGACGTTGGCAACGGGGGACGGCGTGCAAGGCTTGTCGCTGGTGCTAAACGGTGTGGATAAGTATTTGGCGGACGGCTCGCTCAATCCGGATGCGGTGTTGTGGAACTACGGTAACTTTATTCAATCCATCATCAACTTCCTTGTCATTGCATTGTGCTTGTTTACGGCACTGCGCATTATCACTAAGGCAAGGGATGCGGCGGTAAAACATATGGAACACTTCAACAAGGAAAACGGCACTTCCGATGCGGAAGCACCCGCCGAAGCACCTGCCGAAGTTGCCGAACCTGAAAAAACGGAAACGGCGGAGGACTTACTAAAACAAATTCGCGACTTGCTGGAAGCGGAGCATAAGGAAAAGGATTCCTCAAAGTAAGTGCCGTAAGGAAACAAGGTTAGGTAAAGTTTTTTGAAAACAGTTGCAGAAAAAGCAATTAAAAAATAATTGCAAACCGCAACAAAAAATCAAAAAGCAAACAAAAAACAGTTGCAGAAACGGCAACAAAAAATAGTTGCAAACCGCAACAAACAAAAGTAACAAGTAAACAAAAAAAGGAGGAAAACGGCGCAAGCATTGCGCCGTCCTTTTTTTTGTAGGGAGTCGTTCGCTGTAGGGCAAACGGGAGGCTAATTTTTGCAAGGGAACTTTTCGGCAAAAGGTCGTACCTTTTTTGCTAGCCCTATTTGCCTAGGGGCATTTGTGTTTATTTAGTAAAGTAGCCCTACTTTTCACTCGGGGCTTCCTTTTTTTTGTTGGAAGGAATCGTTGTAGGGGGCAAGCGAACCCGTTCCGTTCCACGCCAACAGGCGGCGATTCCGACGCAATCGGCGGAAAAAATTTACTTTGCGGCAAAAAAAATCGCTTTTCGAAACAATCCTCACGAAAAAGCGTAAAATCGCCTGTGTTTGGTTGAAAAAAGCGTAAAATTGTGCTAAATTGAAAGGCGAAACACGGGAGGAGTGGAACATGGATGTAAAACTTCGCAGTAACGAAATCCGTCGGCTCATCATCGAATGTATCGGTTCGTTGGGCGTCGGGCATTTGGGCGGCAGCCTGTCCGTTGCGGATTTTTTAAGCGTATTGTACGAAAATCATATGAATGTGGATCCTAGCAATCCGTCAATGGACGGCAGGGATCGTTTTGTTTTGTCCAAAGGGCATGCGGGGCCGGCGTTGTATGCCACGCTGGCAAGTTTCGGCTTTTTCGACAAAGCGATATTAAAAACGCTAAATCGTTCGGGTACGATTTTGCCAAGCCATTGCAATCGGCTGTTGACGCCGGGCGTGGATATGACGACGGGTTCCTTGGGGCAGGGCATTTCCTGCGCTGTGGGCTTGGCGATCGGCAGCAAACTGAAAAAGGACGGCGCACACGTTTACTGCGTGGTCGGCGACGGCGAGTGTCAGGAAGGGCAAGTGTGGGAAGCGGCAATGCTTGCGGCGCACAAAAAACTCGGCAACCTGACGGTAGCGGTGGATTGCAACGGAATGCAAATCGACGGCACGACGGAGGAAGTTTGCGATTTAAAAAATATGCGTAAAAAATGGGAAGCATTCGGCTTCAAAACGTTCGAATGCGACGGGCACGATTTTGCGCAAATCGATGAGGCATTGAC
>CAKPPA010000133.1 GCA_934177025.1 uncultured Clostridia bacterium | reverse complement strand
GTTATGAGCCGACCGCTCTGACCAACTGAGCTAAAGGCCCTTAAAGGAAAGTTGGTCGGGGTGAAGAGACTTGAACTCCCGGCCCCATGGTCCCAAACCACGTGCGCTACCAACTGCGCTACACCCCGTTGCTTCAACTCAATCAATGAGCCTATTCAATGTACAATATTTTAAGAAAAATGTCAACGTTTTTTTGCCGAAAATAAATAAAATTTTAATTTGTCAATTTTAGTGTTTCTTCGACGTTTTTTCGCGCAATTCGGTTTCGGCGAAAAGTTATACTTTTTATGTTTTAGGAGGGGATGTTATGGAAATCAAAGGGCAACGCATGGCGGATCAGTTGATTTTGTATCTCTCAGGCGAATTGGATGAAAGCACTGCGGCATATTCGCGCAATGCGATTGAGGCGTTTTGCGAAAACGGCGGCTTTTCCTCCGTAATTTACGATGTGTCGAATTTAACATTTATGGATAGTACGGGCATCGGAGTGTTAATCGGCCGTTACAAAAAACTAAAAGATCGCAAAATTAAAGTTTTTGTCAAAAATCCGGGGCGAAACGTTGACCGAATTTTTGCCATGGCGGGCTTGTATGAAATTATGCCGAAAATCGGATAAGGAGATTGGGAATGAAGTATCAAAATGAAATGAAATTGGTTTTGCCGTCGTATTCAAAAAATGAGGCGTTTGCGCGCAGTGTAGTCGCTGCTTTTTGTGCGCAGTTAAATCCGACCATGGAGGAAATTAACGACGTTAAAACGGCAGTGAGCGAAGCGGTAACGAACAGCATCGTTCACGGATATGCGGAGCAACAAGGGAACGTTGAAATTTCGGCATCGTATGTCAACGGGGAAATTAACATCACGATTCGCGACGAAGGCGTTGGCATTCCGGACGTTAAAAAAGCATTGCAACCGTTTTACACTACGAGACCGGAAGAAGAGCGTTCCGGCATGGGTTTTACCGTGATGCAAGCGTTTATGGACGAAGTGCAGGTGCAATCAACGCCAAACAAAGGGACGGAAGTGCGGCTAAAAAAAATAATTCGTAGCGAGGGGAATGAGTCGACGAATGCTTGAACATAACGAAACAATGGCATTAATCAAACTCGCACAAAATGGGGACGAACAGGCGAAAGTGACGCTGTTGGAACATAACAAGCCGTTGTTAAAAAGCATCATTCGCCGCTACACCGGAAAAAACGTGGAGTACGACGATTTGTACCAAATCGCTTGCGTAGGGTTTTTGAAGGCAATCAACAATTTTTCCGAGGAATACTCCGTGCGATTTTCGACTTATGCAGTGCCGATGATTGTCGGGGAAGTTAAGCGGTTTATGCGGGATGACGGTTACATTAAAGTGTCGCGCAGTTTAAAAACTTTGGCTTACAAAATCAATTTGTACGTAGAGGAATACAAGGAGAAAAACGAAAAGGATCCAACGGTGGAGGAGTTGGCGCGTCATTTTCAAACAGAACCTCAGGAGATTGTTTTTGCAATGGACTCCGGCACAATGCCGATATCGTTGTTTGAAAAAGTGGTTGACGGCGACAAATCGCAATGCTTAATCGACAAATTGCCGGCGCAGGACAAAAGCGAGGATTTAATCGACAGGGTTATTTTAAAGTCCGTCATCAACGAGTTATCCCCGCGGGAAAAGAAAATTATCATATTACGCTATTTTCGGGATAAAACGCAAAGCGAAATTGCCGAGCATTTAGGCGTATCGCAGGTGCAGGTATCCCGACTCGAAAATAAAATTATCGCCAAAATACGAAAAAAATTCGAATCCTAGTACGGAAAATTTCCGTACTATTTTTTTATAGTTATAAAATTTTCCGTTTTGTCCATGATTAGCGTAAGAGGTAGCAGATGAAGGTAAAAATTAAAAAAGAATTCGGAAAAAATATGGACGAGCGGGAATTGCGCTACAAGGAAGCGGCACTACCGGAAACAAAAAACAGCACGGAGGAAAAACTATGTCGCTAAAGGATTCCAAGGTAACGAATTACAAAAATACAAACGAAAACAAGGAGTATGAGCAGTACGTGCTTCAGATGTCGCCGAAATCATCGCATTTTAAAAATTTGTTTTGGGCATTTTTCATTGGCGGCTTAATTTGTGCTTTCGGGCAACTGCTTGCGGAATGGTTTTTGTCGCTCGGTGCAAAAAGGGAAAATGCTTTTATTTATGCGTCCTGCACGTTGGTCGCGTTGGCGGCAACGGCAACGGGGCTTGGGGTTTACGATTTGTTAGGCAGGTTTGCCGGCGCAGGAAGTACCATTCCGATTACCGGCTTTTCCAATGCGGTGGTCGCTCCTGCCATTGAATTTAAAAGTGAAGGGATGATTTACGGTTTAGGCTCCAAAATGTTTTTGGTTGCGGGGCCGGTCATTGTAAACGGCGTTTGCGTTTCGGTGTTGATTGCTTTTTTAACAATGGGCTTTGAAGCACTGGGAATCGGGGTGTAACCATGGGGAAACTCGGATTAAGCACACTAACCTTTCAAAACGTTCACGTTTTAAACGGGTTTTCCGTTGTCGGACCGAAGGAAAACGAGGGGAATTTTAAAGGGGAATTCGATTGGGTTTTGGACGACGACCGCTTTGGCGAAAAAACGTTTGAAGTAGCGGAACGTAAAATGTTTTACACCGCATTAATGCAGCTGTTAAAAAAATCAAGCCTCACGGCAGAGCATATCGATGCGGTTATCGGCGGTGATTTACTGAATCAAGGTGTTTCTGCATCCTTCGCTATGCGCAGTGTCGATTGTCCGTACGTTGGAATCTACAACGCCTGCGGAACGTTTGCGGAAAGTTTGCTTTTGGCAAGTGCGTTGATTGACGGCGGCTTTTATCAAAACGTCATCGGCATCAGCGGCAGCCATTTCGCAACGGCAGAGCGGCAGTATCGCTATCCGTTGGAACTCGGGGTGTTGCGTTCGCCCGTGTCGCAATGGACGGCAACCGGCGTAGGAGCAAGCCTTTTGACGTCAAAAGATTTTGTAGCACCCCGTGTTGTTCGAGGTATGTTCGGAAAAGTGATTGATTACGGAATTCGCGACGTCAACAATATGGGTGCGGCAATGGCAACGGCGGCATTTACCACACTTACGGAATATTTTCGCGACACAAACACCGTGCCTCAGGATTATGACGCTATTTTTACGGGGGATCTCGGAAAATTAGGGAAAACGATTTTAACGGATTTAATGAAACAGGCAGGGTATCCTTTTGCAAACAACTATCACGATTGCGGTGCCATGTTGTAT
>CAKPPA010000132.1 GCA_934177025.1 uncultured Clostridia bacterium | reverse complement strand
CCGCGGGGTAACTCGTCCTTCGTAAGAGGACGGGTTTTTGTTTTTTAAGGAGGAAATTATGAAAATCACTTTGCCGGACGGTAGCGTTCGTGTTGCGGAACAGGGCGTATCCGCAAAGGAAATCGTAAAAGGAATCAGCGAAGGATTGTATCGGAATGCCGTTGCCGTGGAAATCGACGGGAAGGAAGCGGATCTGAATACTGTGTTGGATAAGGATTGTTCGTTCAAAGTTTTGACGTTTGCGGACGAAAAAGGAAAGGAAATTTATCGTCATTCCTGTGCACACGTTATGGCGCAGGCGGTCAAAAATTTGTATCCGACGGCAAAACTAGCAATCGGACCTTCCATTAAAAACGGATTTTATTACGACGTGGAATTCGAAAAGCCGATTTCGCAGGACGATTTGGTAAAAATCGAAGAAGAAATGAAACAAATCGTAAAAAAGGATTATCCGTTTGTTCGTGAGATTGTAGGTAGAGAAGAAGCATCGAAAATAATGGCGGAAAAAAATGAAACCTACAAAACCGAAATGCTTTCGGAAATGTCCGACGAAACAGTAAGCCTTTACCATCAGGGAGACTTTGTGGATATGTGTAGAGGCCCTCACGTACCTTCTACGGGGCGAATTAAGGCGTTTCGACTAACTAGCCTTGCGGGTGCATATTGGCGTGGTGACGAGCACAACAAAATGCTAACGCGTATTTACGGCACGGCGTTTGACAAAAAAAGCGAACTCGATGAATATTTGGAAAAAGTGGAAAACGCAAAGAAAAACGACCACAACAAAATCGGCAGAGAACTCGGCTTTTTTATGACGGACGAATTAATCGGTCAAGGTTTGCCGCTTATGATGCCTAGGGGCGCACGCGTGATTCAAAATTTACAACGCTTTGTGGAGGACGAGGAGGAGCGCAGGGGCTATCTACTGACCAAAACGCCGTTCATGGCAAAGCGCGAGCTTTACAAAAAAAGCGGACACTGGGATCACTACCGCGACGGAATGTTTGTGTTGGGGGATCCGGACAATGAAAAAGAGGAATGCCTTGCGCTGCGTCCGATGACTTGTCCGTTCCAATTTACAATTTACAAAAACGGGCTGAAAAGTTACAAGGATTTACCGTTGCGCTATGGCGAAACGTCC
Organism: uncultured Clostridia bacterium; assembly: GCA_934177025.1. Lineage (GTDB taxonomy): Bacteria > Bacillota > Clostridia > Christensenellales > CAG-314 > CAKPPA01. Next base: position 2,149 of record CAKPPA010000132.1, on the reverse strand, counting down.
ACGCTGTTCCGTAACGAAAGCAGCGGCGAAATGCACGGCTTGATTCGTGTTCGGCAGTTTACCATTTCCGAAGGACATTTGGTGGTGCGACCGGATCAGTTGGAGGAGGAATTCCTCGGCGTTTTGGATTTAGTGAAGTACATGTTGACCTGCCTTGGAATGCAAAACGACGTGACGTACCGCTTTTCCAAATGGGATCCGAAAGATAAGGAAAAATACATCGACGATCCGGAAGCGTGGGAAAATTCGCAAAAGGAAATGAAGCGAATCCTGGATAAACTCGGATTAACGTACTACGAAGCGGAAGGCGAAGCGGCGTTTTACGGTCCGAAACTCGACATCCAAACAACCAACGTATACGGCAAGGAAGACACCATGATTACCATTCAAATCGACTTTGAATTGGCAAAACGTTTCGATATGGTGTACGTCGATCAGGACGGCAAGAAAAAGTACCCGTTTATCATTCACCGTACTTCCATGGGTTGTTATGAAAGAACGTTGGCTTTGTTGATTGAAAAATATGCAGGTGCCTTGCCTTTGTGGGTTATGGACGAACAAGTTCGCGTCATGAGTTTGTCCGAACGGACGGAATCGCAAGTTGTCGAAATTGCGGAAATCTTGCGGAGAGCCGGCATTCGGGTAAAAACGGATATGCGCAGTGAAAAAATCGGCTACAAAATTCGCGAAGCGCAACAATTTAAAATTCCGTACATGCTCATTATCGGGGATAAGGAAGCGGAAGCAGGCCTTGTGTCCGTTCGCAAAAGAAAAGTCGGTGATTTAGGACAAATGAGTTTGGACGAGTTTATTGCAAAAATTAAAGGCGAAATCGATTCGAAAGATGTCGAAGGATAAAAAAATACGGGAATTTTTCCCGTATTTTTTCTATTGAACGAAAATGAGTCAAAATTTCAGGTAAAATCGACATTTTTTTACGGTTTTCATGCTAAAATAATAAAAACATGGGAAAAGTTTACACAAATGTTTGACAGAAATGTGGATTTTTGCTAAACTCTTTGCGTAAGAAAGAAGAAGTTATCCGCTTCTCACCAATCGATTTCGAATTGTTTGGTTTAACGAATAAAAAACGATCAAGGAACGTGATCGGTTTCGGTAATGTGTGCGGATACAACTCTTTCGCACATTTTTTATTTTGTTTAGGAGGTATACCGCTATCAAAGAACTTCAAATTAACGGGCAGATTAAGGATCGGGAAGTCCGAGTCATCGGTGCTGACGGAACACAGTTGGGAATCATGTCCAATGCCGAAGCACAGCGTCTTGCAGATGAGCTTTCGATGGATTTGGCAAAGATTTCTCCGAATGCGACGCCGCCTGTCTGTAAAATTATGGATTACGGCAAGTATCGCTACGAGCAAATCAAACGGGAAAAGGAAGCCAGAAAAAATCAAAAAATCATCGAACTGAAGGAAATTCGTTTGTCGATGAACATCGACGACAACGACATCCGTATCAAGGCGAAAAATGCGGCGAAGTTCTTGAAGGAAGGGGATAAGGTAAAAGTTTCCCTTCGGATGCGGGGCAGGCAGACCGCGTATGCGGAAAATGCCAGACAGGTCGTATTGAGTTTTTACGAAATTTTAAAAGATATTTCGCAAATTGAAAAAAAACCTGTAACGGAATGGCGTAACATCACCATGATTCTTGCGCCGTTGACAACGAAGTAAACTTTAGGGAGGAAATACAGAAATGCCAAAACAAAAATCTCACAGCGGTTCCGCAAAACGTTTCAGTGTGAAAAAGTCCGGAAAAATTAAAAGAGCTCAATCCGGAAAAAATCATATTTTGACAAAGAAAACGACAAAGAGAACTCGCGGTTTGCGCGGAGCGGCGTATGTCGATAAAACGCAGGCAAAAACAGTAAAACAGATGTTGCCGTATTAAGGCTGAAGGAGAATTAGTATGAGAATTAAACGCGCAGTTAACGCAGTGAAAAAACGTAGAAAAATATTAAAACAGGCAAAAGGATATTTCGGCGCTAAATCAAAGCAGTACAGATCAGCTAAACAGGCTGTTATGAAAGCGATGGCTGCTTCTTATAAAGGCCGTAAAATTAAAAAGAGAGAATACAGAAGACTGTGGATTGTTCGTATTAACGCACAGGCAAGAGTTAACGGCATCAGCTA
>CAKPPA010000131.1 GCA_934177025.1 uncultured Clostridia bacterium | reverse complement strand
CTCGCAACCCTGCAAGCCTTATCTAGAACAATAAAAAAAGGATTGCAGCCTTCACGCAATCCTATTGTATAACTTCAGTTTTACAATTAGATTTTTGTAAATTTTTTCCTTTTTTGCTTTTCCCTGAAAAACAAAAAAGTTTGCCGCCGATTTTGTTCGATTGTAGGAAAAAATCATTGGTAAAAGTAACGGCGGATTTTTTACCCCCTACTTTTGCGGCAAGGAAGTTCGTGCGTTTTGAAAAAAACCTTTTGTTCGGATAAAATCCGAAAAATAAATCGGATTTTATTCCCAAAAAAAAATTTTTATGCTATAATACAAAAAGTCACGTACTCGTAGTGTAATTGGATAACATAACGGCCTCCGACGCCGTCGACTCCGGGTTCGACCCCCGGCGGGTACACCAAAAAAACGCACGTAAAGAAAAACTTTGCGTGCGTTTTTTTTTGAATCTTAAAGATAATCGGAAATTCCTTCCCGCGTTAGCCGCGGATTAGCCCGATGAGGTTTTCGTACGTACCCGGGAAAAACAGGAAAATGACGATAAGCGCCATGAGTGCTAAAAAAATGATTTGTAGCACAATGTTGCGTTTTGTCATTGCTTCCAGCCCGACAATGCCCACCAACAGCAACGCGCCGTACGTTTGCAGGATTTTAAACACATTGAGTACCGTTGCCGGCAAAAACTCGAAATTAGCGTTGATAATGAGTAGTGCATACACAACCACCAGCACGACGGCGAGGATTTCGCCGATGATGTCGAATACTTCGGATAATTTTTTAAACATAGTTTCCCCTCCATAGAATTTATTTTATTATATCTTTTCTGTTTTTCGTTGTCAATACGGAACTTTTAGGGCGAACCGTTGGTGGGAGCCCAAACAAAAAACTTTGCCTGCAAACATGCGGCATTCCCCTTTTCCGTTTGTTTTGCGCCATTTCGTAGCGGCGTGTTTGCAACGTTTTGCCTTGCTGATTCCCCTACGGCTTTACGGTTTTTTGAACCTATGTTTTTTGTTTACTCGACATTTTTTGACATTCCGCCGTTTCAAACGGGCAAGGAAGTGATACAATAACAGTATGGAACCACGGCGAAAAATTTTACACTGCGATTTAAATAATTTTTATGCCAGCGTGGAATTGCAACGGCACCCCGAATGGAAAGGAAAACCGCTGGTCGTTTGCGGCGACAAGGACGCGCGGCACGGAATCGTTTTGGCAAAAAATGCCGAAGCGAAGGCATGCGGCGTGAAAACAGGCGAAGTCCTTTGGGAAGCGGTGCAAAAATGCGGGGCGGAATTAATTCAAGTCCCTGCGGATTTTGCGGCATATTTGAATGCGTCCAAACGCGTGCGTAAAATTTACGAAAACTACACCGATCGCGTGGAGTCTTTCGGCATTGACGAATGCTGGCTGGACGTGACGAACAGCGGAATTTTCGGCACGGCGGAAAACATCGCTTACGAAATTAAGGAGCGCATTAAAAAGGAAATCGGCATTACTGCCAGCGTGGGCGTTAGTTGGAACAAGGTTTTTGCAAAACTAGGAAGCGATTTGAAAAAGCCCGATGCCGTGACGGTGATTACGCCGCAAAATTACAAAAAACTTGTTTGGGAACGCCCCGTGGAAGAACTGCTTTACGTCGGCAAACAAACCAAACAAAAACTGCATTTGATGAATGTTTTTACCATTGGCGACCTTGCGCAAGCCCCCGAAGGACTTTTGAAGGAAAAGTTGCATGTTTGGGGCGCATATTTAAAGCAATTTGCCAACGGCGAGGATAACAGCCCTGTTACGAAAATCGGCGAGGAAGAAAACGTAAAAAGCATTGGCAACTCCATGACGAACTACAAGGATATGACGACGAACGACGAAATTCGTGCGCTGTTTTACCTCCTTGCGGAAAGCGTTTCCGCACGCATGCGCGAAGGCGGATTTTCGAAAGCGCAAACCGTTCGCATTTCGGTAAGGGACAACAACCTACGCACGTTTGGAAAACAAGGGAAACTAAAGCACCCCTCCCGCCTGACGAAGGACATTGCGGAGTTTGCCTTTTTGTTGTTTCGGGAAGTGTACGATTGGCATGCGCCCGTGCGCGGGTTAGGCGTTGCCGTTGCCGATTTTGTTTTTTCGAACGAGCAATTGGACTTGTTTTACGACCGCGAAACCTACGAAAAAACCGACCGCTTAGAACAAACCGTTGCTATGATTCGCAAAAAATACGGCAAGGAAATTATTCAACTCGGCGTCATTCAAAAAGACGAAGCGCTTAAAAAGGCAAGCGTGAAGGAGGATCCTTCCATTTCACCCGACCCATTTTTTCATTCCTGAAAAAACGTATGCTCCCTTGTACGCTTGTACACTTGTGTCAATTTTCCTACGTACATAAGTTGTTCCCTGCATTTTCGTCGCCCCAAAACAAGCAAAAGCATTGCCGCATAACTTGGGGAAAGCGTGAACGAAAACGCAATGAAAAACACAAGAAAACGTAAATTTTAAAAAAAGCAAGACGAATGCGAATTTAAAAAGCATTCCACCTCCTACAAAAAGCGAACGGAATGAAACCGACAAAAAAACAACATTTACAAAACAAAAAAAGGCGTACTACTACGCCTTTTTGTTTTACTTTTTTTTGTTTTTGTACGCAAACGTTACGTTTTCGTTCGCTTCACGCTTTACGCTACGCGTTTTCCTACGTTTTCGTTAACCCTCCAACGGGGTGAGTTCGTAGCCTTCCTTGGTGTCCTTCACGGCATAGCCGGCTTCCTTCAACTTTTCGCGCAGACGATCCGACTCCGCCCAATCCTTTGCGGTACGTGCCGCTTTGCGCTGTTCCGCAATTTGCAAAATTTCCGCCGGAATTTCGTGCTGACGTGCTTCGATTTCGTCGAATTTCAGCCCGAACACCGTATCCATTTTGACGGCAAGTGCAAACACTTCCGGACTTTTCGGTTCCTTCACCAATTTCCACAACACGCCTAATGCCATAGGGACGTTTAAGTCGTCGTTAATGGCTTCGTGGAATTCCTGCTCGTAGACCTTTAAGGTTGCGGCATCCGCCGATTCCTTGCCTTCCTTGTGTTGCAACAATGCCGCTTTGAGTCGTTCGTAAGCGGTTTTTGCACCGGCAAGACTTTCAAACGTGAAATTCAGTTTTTGACGATAATGCGTGTTGAGGCACAAATAGCGAAACTCCAACGCGGAAAACCCGTGCTTTTCGAGATCCGTAATCGTGTAGGTGTTTTGCAGGCTTTTGGACATTTTGCCGCCGTCCACCAGCATAAATTCGCCGTGCAT
>CAKPPA010000130.1 GCA_934177025.1 uncultured Clostridia bacterium | reverse complement strand
GTTGTAGGCTTTTAATTCGTCCCACATATCCTTTACGCGTTCCTCCGGACTCGTGCCGTCGGCATCCTTTTTCGTGGAGAAGTAAAGCATTACTTCGCACTTATCCAAAACGGATTTTTGCGGATAGTAAATGGAATTGATTTTTACGCTGTTTGCGCCTGCCACGTTCGGGAAGAAGTACGCCACGTCCGTTGCGTCCTCCTCGTCGTCGGTAAAGTAGTTTAGCAGTTCCTCGGTTGCAACACAGCTGGTGTAACCGATGTAATCCATGTTGCGAATGGCAATTTCGCTGCTGCAAAGATAATTGACGAACAAGTGTGCAAGCCGCGTGTTTTGTGCATAAACCGGAATTGCCCAGCCGTCAAAAAACATGTTGCTGCCTTCTTCCGGAATGGAGTAATCCAGCGTGATACCTTTTTCCGCCGCTAACTGCATTGCGTAAAGTGCGTCGCCCGCCCATTGGAAGGACATATCCGCACGTCCGGCAACCATATCCGTTTTGCCTTCGTCCACTTCGTAGCCTTTAAAAATCTTTTTTTGTTCCTTCAAAGCCGCCAGCGTTTTTGCCACGTTTGCGGCGGAAGTGTCGTTCGTTGCCTTCCAAGGTTCTGCGGCGGTGCGGTTTGCATAAACGCTACCGCAAAAGAAGGTGTCGCGAATGCTGTCCTTCATCCAAATTTGTCCATTGAGTTGCGGGTAGGATTGCGTTTCATCCTTTCCCCAAAGTGCCGACCAGCTGGAAACGAAGTTGTTTACGTCCGTAACGCCGTGCGAGCGGAGCCGTTCCGGATTGTACAAAATGCCCATGGTACCCCACATGTAGCCTACAAAGTAGTCGTTGATGTCGTCGCTTAAGTTTTGCGTCATCGTTTCGGTAATAAACGGGCTAATGTTTTTCGTGTTGTTTTCCACGCCTTCCGGTAGGGTAGAGAAGTCGAATTTTTGCAACAAATCTTCCCGACGCATTTTGTCAATCATGTAGTCGGACGGGCAAATCAGGTCAAAATCCTTTTTTCCGTTTTTAATGCGTTGATACATCATTTCCGGCGTATCCACCAACTGATATTCCACTTTGATGGTTTCCCCGAACGTTTTTTCGTACCAAGCGGCAAAATCGCGGAGTACGGACGGTTCGTCCTGCTTGTCGCTGTGTTCGATGTAGTCTGCTACGTTCAGCACTTTCAGCACTTTTTCGCGCGGCGTGCAACCGGCGAAAACAGTAAACAACGATAAAGTCATCGTAACAACAAGTAGCAAGGCAAGTAGTTTCTTTTTCATTTTTTTAAACCTCCTTGGCTTTCGCCGATTTTGCGGACATGCGATTGACCGCAAACAATATGAGTAACACCGTAACGAAAATCAGCACGGCTAACGCGCGAAGTTCCGGCGGCAAAGGTTTTTTCCCGCCTGCGGTGTTGTAAATAAAGGTGGACAGCGTTTCAAATTCGCTGATGGTAAACTGCGTAATCACAAAGTCATCCAACGAAAGGGTAAACGCAAGGATTCCGCCGCTCACAATGCCCGGCATAATTTCCGGCAAAATCACTTTTCGTAGTGCCTGAAACGGCGTCGCCCCTAGGTCGATTGCCGCCTCGTAGGAAAACTTGTTCATTTGTTGCAGTTTCGGTTGCACGCTTAACAGCACGTAAGGCGTGCAAAACGTGGTGTGCGCAAGGATTACGGTTAAGTACCCCGTTTGTACCCGAATCAGTGCAAAAAACAGCATAAAGCACAGGGCGGATACGATTTCCGCATTCATCACGGGGATGCGCGAAAGGGTGTTTAAAAATGCTTTCGGGCCCTTGCGCATGTTCGAAATGCCGATTGCCGCCAACGTGCCCAAAACAACACTGAGTAAACTCGATGCCACTGCAATAATCAGCGTGTTTAAAAGGGCGTCCCCGATTTGGGCGGAGTAGCGACCGGTAAACAAATCCCGATACAGTTCAAAGGTAAAATTCCCTTGCCACGAACCGATGGTAATCGAGGTGTTGAAGGAAAACACAAACAACAACAGGAGCGGTGCATACAGTAACAGCAGGATCAAAAAGATGTAACTTTTCGCCAATATTTTTTTTACCATAAGGTACCTCCTCCTCCGTTGCTGCCGATTTCCTCATATTTCCGCGTAAACGCCATGGAAATTAGGATAATCACAAACATAATGAGCGAAAGCGCACTGCCGACGCCGATGTTGCTTCCGTCGTACACGTTGTTGTAAATCAGGTTTCCGAAAAGGGAAATCTTTTTGTTGGAAAGCATGTCCGTAATAACGTAAGTGGAAATGGACGGCACAAACACCATCGTAATTCCGCTGACTACGCCCGGGAGCGACAGGGGAAAGGTTGTTTTCCAAAACACGTGGAAAGGGTTTGCCCCGAGGTCGCGCGCCGCTTCGATTAGGCTGTTGTCCATTTTACTCAGCGTGTTGTAAATCGGCAAAATCATAAACGGCAAAAAGTTGTACACCATGCCGAACATCACTGCCGTCATGCCGAGTTCGATTTCGAAAAAGTAAAACAGCTCCTTCGTCGCCACCGTCCGCAACAGGAAGTTAATCCACATCGGAATGACGAACATCATCACCAGCGTTTGCGAGCGGTTGTATTTTTTGTTGTTCAAAATCATGCAAAGCGGGTAGGCGATGATGAGGCACAACAGTGTGGTAAACACTCCCACGTAAAGGGAATCCCAAAAGACTTTCATGTAGTAGGATTTTTGGAAAAACTTCGCAAAGTTTTCAAATCCGATGACAAGCACCCCGTCCACTTCCTGCGTAAATGCATAAAACAGCAAAATCAAAAGGGGAAAGCCGACGAGCACCACCATGAAAATCAGGTAAGGATACGCGAAACTTTTTCGCGTTACCGTCATTTTCATACCGTTTCCTCCTTTTCCGCAAACTTCAGTACAATATGTTTCGGGTCGATAACAACGCCGACGCGGTCGTTGTCGTCCCAATTGTCGGTGGAGTCCACCATAAAGTCGTAGCCTTCGTCGGTACGGACGGTGTAGTTGTAGTGGTCGCCCTTAAAAATTTTGTACACCATATCGCCGCCGACGCTTCCGTCCGCCTCGTTGTCGGTCAGCAAAATGTCGTGCAACGAAACTTTTACTTCCACTTCCGTGTTTTTGCAGTCAAGCGGTTCGTCGTGTTCGTCCACAAGCGTGCCGTCCTCGGTGAAGCGGCTGTTCGGATACAGTTGCGAAACGTCGCACTTCCATTCCGTTTCCGCAAATTCCACGGTTTGCGCGTCCAAAACCACGCCGTCGTAAAGGTTTTCCGTTGCGGTTTTGCGCATGATGTGGAAA
>CAKPPA010000129.1 GCA_934177025.1 uncultured Clostridia bacterium | reverse complement strand
CACATCAACAGCGTGATTTGGCAAAACATTTTAAACACGGAGGCTCGCTTGAGCGGTTGTTTGACGGCGGAGGAAATACGAACGTTTTTGGCAATTACGGAAAAATTGATTCAAAATTTACAGGAAACGGTTTAAGGGAAGGAAAAAGCAATGATAAAAAAACTGTTACAATCGGTACGGGAGTATAAAACGGCGTCGATTTTGTCCCCGTTGTTTATGGCGTGCGAAGTGCTGATGGAAGTGATGATTCCGACGTTTATGGCAAAATTAATCGACAACGGCATCGACATGGGCAATATGGACGTTATTTTGCGCGTAGGGGCAATTTTGGCGGGCATGGCATTGTGTTCACTGCTGTTCGGCGCACTTTCGGGGATGTGTGCGGCAAAAGCGGCAACGGGGTTGGCAAAAAATTTACGGCAGGATATGTTTCACAACGTGCAAACGTTTTCCTTTTCCAACATCGACAAATTTTCCACGTCCGGCTTGGTAACGCGCATGACGACGGACGTCAGCAACGTGCAAATGGCGTATCAAATGATTATCCGTTTTGCGGCGCGGTGTCCCGTGATGTTCGTTATGGCGTTGGTGATGTCGTTCGGCATCAACGCACAACTTGCTTGCATCTTTTTGGCGGTAAGTCCACTCGTCGGGTTGGCGTTGTTGGTGCTAATGAAAAAGGTGCATCCGATGTTTGAAAGGGTGTTTCACACTTACGACAAACTCAACAACGTTGTGCAGGAAAATTTAAGCGGAATTCGCGTGGTCAAAGCCTACGTCAGGGAAAATCACGAAATCGAAAAGTTTAACGACGTTTCGGATTCCATTTACAAGGATTTTTCCAAAGCGCAAAAATTGTTGGCGTTTACCATGCCGCTCATGCAGTTTGCGGTGTACGTTTGCATTTTGCTTGTTTCGTGGTTGGGCGCGCGCATTATCGTAACGACGAATCAAACCGCATTGACGACGGGCGAACTCATGAGCCTGATTTCGTACGCCACGCAAATTTTACTAAGCCTTATGATGCTGGCACAGGTGTTTGTGCTACTTACCATTTCCAAAGCGTCGCGCGAGCGCATTGCGGAAGTTTTGGACGAAACGCCGGATTTAAAAAATCCGGAACACCCCGTAACGGAAGTGAAGGACGGCAGCATCGAATTCGATCACGTTGATTTTCGCTATTCCGGCAATGCGGAAAATTGGTGTTTAAAGGATGTGGATTTTAAAATCGCATCCGGTTCCACCGTCGGCATTATCGGGGGGATCGGCAGCAGTAAATCCAGCTTGGTGCAGTTAATTCCGCGGTTGTACGACGTTACGCACGGCAGTGTGAAAGTCGGCGGTAGGGATGTAAGGGAGTACGACGTCGAAGCCTTGAGGGAAAACGTTGCCATGGTGCTGCAAAAAAACGAGTTGTTTTCGGGGACGCTCAAGGAAAACCTGCGTTGGGGCAACGAAAACGCAACGGAGGAGGAAATTGTCAACGCTTGTCGCTTGGCGCAGGCGGATTCCTTCATTCGGCAAATGCCGCTGCAGTACGACACCTACATCGAGCAGGGCGGCACGAACGTGTCCGGCGGGCAAAAACAGCGCATCTGCATTGCCCGAGCCTTACTGAAAAAACCGAAAATTTTGATTTTGGACGATTCCACCAGTGCGGTAGATACCAAAACGGACGCCCTGATTCGCAAAGCCTTTCGGGAGGAAATTCCGCAAACGACAAAAATCATCATTGCCCAGCGGATTTCCTCGGTAGCGGATGCGGATTGCATTTTGGTGCTGAACGAAGGCAAAATCGACGCCGTCGGCACGCACGAGGAATTAATTCGGTGCAACAAAATTTATCGCGAAGTTTACGAATCACAGCAAAAAGGAGGAAACGAGCATGAAAACGACGCAAAAAACGCGTAAAGCAAGTCGCTTCGACGGGCAAACGATGAAACGATTGTTGCGCTACGTGATGCAAAACTACAAATTCCGTTTTCTTTTCGTGTTTGCCTTCATTACGCTGAGTGCGGTGGCAAGCGTTGTAGGCTCACTGTTTTTAAAAACGCTGATCGACGATTACATTGCACCGCTTTTGTTGGAAGCGAATCCCGTGTTCGATCGATTGCTGGGTGCCATCCTCGTCATGGCGGCAATTTACCTAGTGGGGGTAATTTCCACCTTGCTTTACAATCGCATGATGGTGTCCGTTGCGCAAGGCACGTTGAAAAAAATTCGTGACGAAATGTTTGCGCATATGCAAACGTTGCCGCTAAGTTACTTCGACACGCATTCGCACGGGGACGTGATGAGTTGCTACACCAACGACACCGATGCCTTGCGCGACATGATTTCGCAAAGCATTCCGCAGGTGTTTTCCTCCGTCGTCACCATTGTGGCGGTGCTTGCGGCAATGTGCTACACCAGCTGGATTTTAACGCTCCTTGTCGTGGGGTATTCGGTGGTGCTGATTGTCGTTACCGGTCGCATCGGCGGCAGTAGTTCCCGCTACTTTATGAAACAGCAAATGTCGCTGGGGGACGTCAACGGCTACGTGGAGGAAATCATCAACGGGCAAAAAGTGGTTAAAGTGTTCAATTACGAAGCGCGCGCGGCAAAAATCTTTGACGAAAAAAACGAAACGCTTTTTAAAAACGCAAACGCCGCAAACAAATTCGCCAACATCCTGATGCCGATTTTAAACAACATGGGGCATTTGTTGTACGTAATGGTTGCCGTTTTGGGCGGCACGTTGGCGTTAAACGGAATCGGAGGGCTTACGCTCGGCTCCATTGCCGCATTTTTGCAGTTGAGCCGTAGTTTTACGCAACCGATTAGTCAGGTGTCGCAACAGATTAATTCCATTGTCATGGCACTTGCGGGCGCAAAGCGAATTTTTGCCTTGATGGACGAAGCACCGGAGGCGGACGACGGCGACGTAACGTTAGCGTATGCGGAGCCGAACGGGGAAAGTTGGGTTTTAACCGACAAAAAAACAAATCACTGGGTGTGGAAAGTCCCGCAGCCGGACGGAACGTGCCGTTTGGTGCCGTTAAAAGGCGACGTGCGCTTTTGTGACGTCAATTTCCGTTACGAGGCGAAAAAACCGATTTTGAAGCACGTTGACTTGTACGCCGAGCAGGGGCAAAAAGTGGCGTTTGTCGGTTCGACCGGAGCCGGAAAAACCACAATCACTAACCTCATCAATCGGTTTTACGACGTCACGGACGGTTCCATTACTTACGACGGCATCGATGTGCGCCGCATCAAAAAAGCGGATTTGCGCCGCTCGCTCGGCATGGTGCTGCAGGACACGAATTTGTTCACGGGTTCGGTAAAGGACAACATTCGTTACGGCAGGCTGGACGCCACGGACGACGAAATCGTTGCCGCGGCAAAACTTGCAAATGCGGACGGCTTTATTCGGATGTTACCG
>CAKPPA010000128.1 GCA_934177025.1 uncultured Clostridia bacterium | reverse complement strand
CGCCCCAAAAGGCTTGTTTCAGTTTGAAATCGGCATTCAGTCCTTTTCCGATGCGACCTTGGAAGCCGTCGGCAGAAAAACGAATTTACAAAAAGTCGAAGCCAACATTAAAAAATTGTTGAGTTTTCAAAATGTGCATCTTCATACCGATCTGATTACAGGGTTGCCTTACGAGGATTTTCCTACGTTTTGTCAAGGATTCCGTCGATTGTATGCTTTGCGTCCGCACGTGATACAAATCGGTTTTTTAAAAGTTTTAAAAGGTTGTCCGATTGTAAACACTCCGTACGGGTTAAAGTATTCAAGTCACGCTCCTTACGAAGTGCTACGTACCGATCGACTGTCGGCCAAGGAACTAAGTCGAATCAAAAATGCGGAACATGCGTTTGACGAAACGTACAACACCTCCTATTTTACCGAAACGTTAAAGTATTTGGATACGTTGGAAAGCGATCCGTTTCGATTGTTCGAGGAGTTGGGCTTAAGGGCGGAAACGGACGGCGGCATTTCGCTGGAAAACAAATACCGCATTCTGGAGGGCTATGCGGTGGAAAAAGGCGGGGATCGCGAAGTGTTTCGCTCCCTTGCGGTGTTCGATTATTTGTCCAGCAATCGTGTTAGTTACTTGCCGCCGTATTTTCGTGGAATACCGTTTGCGGCAGGCAAAAACTTTGCCGAAGCGGAAATCGCGCAAAAAGGCAAGCCATCGTCGCAAAAAATTCACTTCGATTACACTACGCGGGATAAGGTAAACGGAAAATACGCCTATCACGTGATTGACAGTTCTCGCAAGGAAGAATAGAATAAAAAAAAGGAGAAAACATCATGCCGGAAAAATTAAACGTAATCTCGGAAGGGTTTGCAAAAATTGTTTGGGAAACGAAAATCGACAATCAAGTCGTGGTGGAGTTTAAGGACGAAATCGAAGCAGAGCAAGGCCAAAAACGCGGAGTGATTGACGGAAAAGGAATTGTAAACAACAAGGTTTCCAATCATTTAATGGAGTACCTTGAGGATAACGGAATCGAAACGCATTTCATTCGTCAGGTCGGCGAACGCGAAGCGCTTTGCCGCAAGGTGGAAATGCTTCCGTTAAAAGTCATTGTGCGGAATATTGCCGCCGGCAATATGTGTAAAAAATTGGGCTTTAGCGAAGGCGAAAAATTAACCAACACGGTGTTGGAGTACAATTTTAACAGTGAAGTGTTAAACGACCCGATGGTAAACGAGTATCATATTTTCGCAATGGGTATTTGCTCGCCGAAGGAATTGGACATTATTGCCTACAACGCAATGAAAGTCAACAAACTTTTGTGCGATTATTTAAAAAGTTGCGGGCTGGAATTGATCGATATGAAGTTGGAATTCGGGCGTATCGGTAATCGAATTGTTTTGGCGGACGAAATCTCGCCGGATACCTGCCGTTTTTGGGACAGCAAAACCAAGGAAAAATTGGATAAGGACGTGTTCCGTCACGACATGGGGGACGTTTCCGCCGCATATCGGGAAATCGCAAAGAGGTTACTTGTCGAATAATGTGGTATATCAGCAGTCTTTTTAACAACAATATCGCCGTCAGTTGGATGTTTCGACTGATTGTGATATTTAACGTTCTGTCTATCGTGTTCATGATTTTTCGCGAACGTCGAAACGTCTATTCCGTTTTGATTTGGCTGTTTGCGTTTATCTTGTTTCCGATTGTCGGGTTTATTTTCTACGTGTTCATCGGTCGCGGACCGAGTTTAAACAAACGTAAAAAGTACCTTCGTAAATTGGAGGAGGACAAAACCTACAATCGGATTTTGAACGACAGTTTTTCCGATTTCGAAAAAATTATGGAACCGCGCGCCGCACTTTCGCTGGATATGATTAAATTCAACATCCGCTTTAACAACAGTGCCTGCGGTTTGTTCAATCGCGTAAAAATTTATACGGACATCGAACAGCAGTATGAGGAAATGCTGAAGGATATCGAGGCGGCAACGGAAACCGTACACGTCCAGTATTTTATTTACAAAAAGGATAACATCGGCATTCGGTTGAGGGACTTGCTGACGGAAAAAGCCAAGCAAGGCGTGCGCGTCCGCCTGATTGTTGACGATATCGGCTCCATTTGGGTAAAGCGGGAGTTTTTCAAATGTTTGGAAGATGCCGGCGGCGAAGTCATTCGCTTTTTATCCTCGCGTTGGGGTTATTTGAATCGCAACGTCAACTATCGAAATCATCGTAAAGTGGTTATAATCGACCGCAAATATGCCTACATCGGCGGGGCGAATATCGGCGACGAATATGCAAATCACACCAAACGCAAATGGCGCGACACGCACATGCGAGTAGAGGGGGATGCGGTGTCGCTGTTAAACTTACGCTTTTTGCAGGATTATGCGTATGCGGCAAAACACAAAATCGATCCGGAAGATTTTCGTTTTACACCGCACGACGTCACGGAAGTGCTGCCGATTCAGGTAATTTCCAGCGGGCCGGATACGGAAACGGAGGAAATCAAGCAAACCTACATGAAATTGATTTACACCGCAAAAAAACGTATTTGGATTCAAACGCCTTATTTCATACCGGATCAAGCGTTTGAGGATGCGCTAACTACCGCCGTCAAAAGCGGAATCGACGTGCGCATTATGATTCCTGAAATTCCGGATAAAAAACTTGTGTATTATGCAACAAAAAGTTATGTCGGGGATCTTGTAAAAATCGGCGCAAAAGTTTACACGTATCCTGCGTTTATTCACAGCAAAACTTTGCTGGTGGACGATCAGGTATCTTCGCTCGGTACGTTTAACATCGACGTGCGCAGTTTTAAACTGCATTTTGAAGCAACTTGCCTGATGTACGGCGTGGAAATTACGGAACGAATGTCCGAAATTTTCGAAAACGATATGAAAGTTTCCAAAATGATGACGATTGAGGATGTCAAAATGCGGAAACTTCACGAAAAATTTATGGAAAGTCTGATGCGGTTGGTAAGTCCGCTGTTGTAATCGGACGGGGTTAATTATGGCTTTTTTACCGATAAAAAAAACCGAAATGAACGGGGAAGCGGATTTTGTCGTTGTCACGGGGGATGCCTATGTGGATCATCCCTCGTTCGGTCATGCCTTAATTGCGCGATTAGTTGAAAGTTACGGCTTTAACGTAGGGATTATTTCCAATCCGCAAACGGATCGGGACTACATGGAGTTCGGTTGCCCGAAGTACGCATTTTTACTTTCCGGCGGTGTTGTGGACAGCATGGTCAACAATTACACCGTAGCAAAGCATCGTCGTAAAACCGATGTATATGCTGCCGGCGGCAAACTTACGCGGCCGGATCGGGTTTTGACCGTGTATGCCAATCGCATTCGAAAACTCTATCCGTCGTCCGTCATTTTTATGGGCGGAATCGAAGCGAGCTTGCGCCGCTTTGCGCATTACGACTACTGGAAGGATTGCGTCATGCCGACGCTACTTGAGG
>CAKPPA010000127.1 GCA_934177025.1 uncultured Clostridia bacterium | reverse complement strand
GTGGATGCAACGGGCGTGGCGGTGAAGGACAGCCAAAGTGCGGACGTTGTCGGCGTAACGCACCTCGATCGGGAGGAAATTCAAAACGCCTTAAAAGGGACGCCTGCCGTGGTAACGCGCTACAGCGAAACGCTGAAAACGGATATGGCGTACTATGCGTTAAAAGTCAACGTGGACGACACGTACGTGTTCGTGCGGGTTGCCATTGCGGTGGAAAGCGTCAACGGCTACGTGGAAAAAAGCATTGTCCTTATGGTGTGCGTGCTGTTGGCGGTGCTGGCTTTATCCTATTTGGCAAGCGCAAAACTTTTTAGTGGGCTCCTAAAACCGTTAAAGGACGTAAAAACCAATCTCGAGGAAGTAAAAAACGATTCCTACGTTTCAACGATTCCGTCCACGAGCGACAAGGAAATCAATGCGATTTTGACGGAAATCAACGACGTAAGCGAAAAACTCGGCGACGCAATGCGGCGGGAAGCGGAGGAAAAACAAAAACTCGACTACATTTTGAACCATATCTCGGACGGGATTGTGGTGCTAAACGGCGACGGCAAAATCGACGCAATGAACAAAAACGCTTGCGCCGTGTTCGGGTGGAAGGATGCCGTCGGCAAAAACTACACCGTGCTTTCCGCCGACAAAAACTTTAAACAAAACGTAAAGGATTGCCTTGACAACGGCGAAAATCACGATTTCGAGTACGAAACCGCGGATAAAATTTATTTGGTGTGCGCGCGTTCGTTGGAAAAGGGCGTTACCATGGTGGTGTTAAGCGACGTTACGGCCATGAAAACCGGCGAAAAAACACGCAGTGAGTTTTTTGCCAACGCTTCGCACGAATTAAAAACACCGCTTGCCGCAATCAAAGGGTTTAACGACGTGGTCGGTTTGCAAACAAAGGAACCGACGACAAAGGAACTGTCGCAAAAAATCGACAAAGAGGTGGATCGCATCCTTCTTTTGCTTCGGGATATGTTGGATTTAAGCGCGCTGGAATCGCAAAAGGAAGTTGCTCCCGAGGAAGTTTCCCTTGCGGCCGTGGCGGAAAGCGTGAAGGAAAGTTTGTTGCCGGTGGCAAAGGAAAAACAGGTGGAAATTTCCGTCAGCGGCGACGGCGTTGTTTTCATGGAAAAGGAGCACGCCTTCGAACTTGTGAAAAATTTGGTGGAAAACGGCGTAAAATACAATCGGCAGGGCGGACACGTTTGGGTAAAAGTGCAAGCGGACGGAGCGCGCACGACGCTTACCGTGCGCGACGACGGCATCGGCATCGAGGAAAAACATTTGCAACGCATTTTTGAACGGTTTTACCGTGTCAACAAATCACGCTCGCGCGAAACGGGCGGCACCGGTTTGGGGCTTGCCATTGTAAAACACGTTTGCGCGCTTTACGGGTGCGAGGTGTCCTTAACGTCCAAACTCGGCGTGGGTACGACGGTGGTCGTTACCTTTCGGTAGGCAAAAGATTGTAACATCGCCAAACGAAAAACGAAAAAAGTGAAAGAAAAAAATCGGGGGAACCCGATTTTTTTGTTTTTCAAAAAGGGGACGAAACTTTTCCAAAAAGGAAAAATTTACGCAAAGGGGAACCGGCGGCATCGGCAGTCGGCGGATTTGCAACCTGACGGAGGGGGAGGTGCTCGTAAGGGGAGCCTTTCCAAAAGAAAAATTTACGCAAAGGGAAATGCTCCCTTACTTTTTTAAAACTACTTTCCTGCTCGTAAAGTGCGATTTTCGTGTAAACGAAAAAAAGGACTTTTTACACGTAAAAAGCGGTGTTCGTGTAAATGAAACAGTGGTTTTTTACTCGCAAAGTGTGGTATGCGTGTAAATGAAACGGGACTTTCCGCACACAAAGGAAAGGAGGCTAGGCTAAAAAAAGCGGCAAAGGAGGCAGGCAACCATCGCCCCGACGAAGGAGCAAACAAGGGCGACGGGAACGGCATACCCGAGGTTTTTGACTTTGGTGTCCGCAAAGTAAACGGAGGCAAGGTAAAACACCGTTTCGCTACTGCCCATAATCAGCGACGCACATTTTCCGACGTAGGAATCCGCACCGTACGTGTGAAAAAGTTCCGTCAGCATGGCAAGGCTGCCACTCCCGCTGAGTGGGCGCAACAGCAAAAAGGACGTAAGTTCGGACGGAATGCCGAACAGGGAAAAAAGCGGCGTTGCGGCTTGCGCAAGCAAGGTCTCGAGTCCGCTGCAACGAAACAGTTGCAGTAAGCAAAAAATTGCCACAAGGCAGGGAAAAATGCCTACGGTGGTGGAAACGGATTCCTTTGCGCCGCGGACGAACGCATCGTAAACGTTGATTTTTCGAAAAGCCCCGTAAAGGAGCAAAAGCAAAATCAAGCACGGAAAAAGCCAAACGGACATACTAACTCCTTTTGCGATAGCACAACCACACCAAAAACATGCCGAAAGCGGTGTTGAAGCAGGAGGCAAGGAGCGTCGGCACAAGGACGGACGCAGGGTTGACGCTTCCTGCCGCGGCGCGCAGGCTAATGACGGTGGTAGGCAAAAGTTGCACGCCGGAAGCATTTAGCACAAACAACGTTACCATGGCTTTGGTGGCCTTGCCCGTGTGGTCGTCGAGGTGCTTCATTGCCCGAATGGCGGACGGGGTTGCCGCATTGCCGACGCCGAGGAGGTTTGCCGATAGGTTGAGCGTAACGTAGTGCTCCGCTTCGTTCGGAAGGGGGCCGAACAATTTTTTCGTCAAGGGGCGAAGCACGCGGCACAACACGTCGACCAGCCCGCTTTCGACGGCGACGTTTAGGATCCCCAGCCAAACGGCGTAAATTCCGCAAAGCGTAAAACTTAGCGTCAACGCTTGCTCCGCACCCGCCGTTAGGGCAGGTAAAAATTGCTGTGGCGACCGAAACAGAATCGCCGATAGCGAGCAAACGAACAACAAAAGCCAAATTCGATTCATAAACCCTTTTTGAAACGGATTTCGTTTCGGCAAATCATTTACAAAACCGCCGCGCGGTTGTATAATAAGCCTTAACGAAAAAGATATTTCATTTTATGTCAGGAGTCGGGAAAACTATGAAAGAACAAGCAAAGAAAACGTATTACATTACGACGCCGATTTATTATCCGAGCGGAAATTGGCACCTCGGGCATTGCTACACAACGGTTATTTGCGACACGATCGCACGCTTTAAGCGAATGGACGGGTTCGACGTTTTCTTTTTAACGGGGACCGACGAGCACGGGCTGAAAATCGAACAGCGTGCTTCGGAAAAGGGCGTAACGCCGCAAGCGTTCGTGGACGACTTGGTAGGCAACTTAAAGGAATTGTGGCGGCTCCTTGACGTGCGTTACGACAAATTTATCCGCACGACGGACGAGCAGCATATGCATTCGGTGCAGGAAATTTTTCGAAAACTTTACGAAAAAGGGGATATTTACAAAGCCGAGTACGAAGGCTGGTACTGCACGCCGTGCGAATCCTACTGGAC
>CAKPPA010000126.1 GCA_934177025.1 uncultured Clostridia bacterium | reverse complement strand
TGCGGCGTCAGTTGCTTGATTTTAAGGTTTTCCCCCGTTACTTCGAACGTGCCGCCTTTCACCCGAAAGGTCATTTTTTCCTTCGAACAACCGAGTATGCCTTTGTGCCCCATAAGTTCCACGGAGCGGTTACCGTACACCGTGTAAATGAACGACGTCAGTAAACTGTGAAGTTCCTCGTCCGTTTGCCGCGCCGCTTCCTTGACAAAAGAGAGTTTGCCCATACCTTAAATATATGCCGACGGCAAAAAAGCATTCCCTCGGCAAAAGAAAAAAGCGCAATTGCGCTTTTTGAAAAGAATGCAGTTTCCTGATTTTTTTCATCGTTTTTACGCACTTGGAACGAAGTGCGTGGGTTGCCTTTCGAAAAAAGGAAGGGAAATTACAAATCTTCCTCGATTAATTTTTTCAGTTGATCCATTAACTGCACCGTTTCGTCCGAAACCGGTTTCGCTGAGGATTTGAGTTTTTCGATTTGGTCGAGAATTTCCTTTTCGTCCAAATTTTCGGCATGCGTTTCCTCCGAAGCAGGTTCCTCCGCTTTCGCTTGCGGTTTGGAAACTACTTCCGCCGCAGGAGCAGCCGCTTTCGCCGCAGGTTTTTCCGTTTTCGGTTTTTCCTCCCCTAAAATGCCGAGATCCAAAACTTCGTCCACAAAATGCAGGCTTTGTTCGTCCGCATTGCCCAACGCCAAAACTTTGATGTCCAGCGCGCGCATTTTGCTGTACAACGGCACAAGATCCCCCGTACCCGTTAACACAACGATTGCATCGACGTTCGGGTAACTGTAAACCACGTCCATAGCATCGATAAAAATACGCGTGTCCACCGGTTTGCTGCCGCGTTTTTTGATTCGCATTACCGAAGCCAAATCGAATGCGAGATCGTTCGCTTTGGTGATGATTTCCTTATGTTTCCGTTCGGAAAGCCCGTAAACTTTTCCGTAAACGATCGTTCCGCGCCGCGTCAGTTCGTCCAAAGCCGTTTGAAAATTTTCCGCCGTCATATTTGCATTATCCACATCGATAAATACCGCTAGTTTTCTGTCCGTGAGCATAGTTTCCCTCCGTAGGATTGATACCGTTATCATAACGCAAAAAAACGGTTTTGTCTATAGTTCCCGCTGAAAATAAAACAAATATTGCTGGGCGAATCCTGCATATTTTCCGAATAAATCGCAAAAATATGGCGAAATTTGCCGAAACGGATGTCCTTGGTCGAAATAAAGCCGATAACATTTTTCGATCCACGTGTCCACCGGAAACACTTCCGTACGGTGCAACCCGAACAGCAAAATGCAGTCCGCAACCTTTGGGCCGACACCCGAAAGCATTTGTAATTTTTCGCGCGCTTGCGGTGTCGGAAGGGTCGGAAGCACCTTTAAAAACGCGTCGTCGAGCATTGCAACCGTGCGTTTTAGGTACTCCGCACGATAGCCTGCGCGCAAGGAATCGAAAAAGGAATCCTGCTGCCGCCGAAGCCGTTCGGGCGTCGGAAACGCATAGCCGAAGGCGGTTTTTTCGCCCGCACCGATGCACAGCCGCTCCAAAATACTTTGAATTCGCTCGATTCGATTGTTGGAGGACAGCAAAAAGGAAAGGATGGTTTCGTACAAATCCTGCCTTAAAATACGGATTCCTTTGCCGAACTCCGCCGCTTTTTGCATGACGTCGTTGACACGGACGCTTTCGTTGATGACGCGATAATCCGCATCCAAATCAAAATAGTTTTGAAAATAGTCGGGTGCGTCCGTTCGAATGACAATTTCCTTGCCCTGCTCGATTTCGGCAAAATATCCCGCGGAAAACACTGCGTACCCCTTTTCCGTCGGGCGGAATCGAAAAGTTTGCCCGCAAGTGAGAGTGTCCGTTGCGCAAAAATAATCCGTTTGCGGCAAAACAATGCGGTCGATTAGTTTCGTGTACTCCATAAAATAAAAAAAGGGCCGCCTTGCGGCAGCCCGTCCCCTTTGCGTTAGTTAGGATAAACGCTGACTTGTTTTTTGTCCTTGCCTTTGCGCTCGAATTTGACAACGCCGCCAATCAAAGCAAACAACGTATCGTCCTTGCCGATTCCGACGTTGTTGCCCGGGTGGATTTTGGTGCCCCGTTGACGAACCAGAATGTTGCCCGCCAAAACGACCTGACCATCCGCGCGTTTTGCGCCCAGTCTTTTGCTTTCGCTATCACGGCCGTTGCGGGAGCTGCCCACTCCTTTTTTATGCGCAAACAACTGAATCTTTATAAACATTCAAATAACCTCCAAATTCATATAATCCGAATATTCGGTGTAAAAATCCGACAGACCGCAGATCATGGTGTTTAAAATCACGTCCGCATCGTGCCGTTTTTCTCCGGACAGATTCTCATCCAACGAGAATGTTAAAACTCCGTTTTTTTCATCTCGATGAAACGCAACGTTGATTTTGGCAACCGCCAACAACCCCAAAAGAGCCGTTTGCACAATGCTGGATATCCCTGCGCAAACAATGTCCTCGCCTGCATCCGCATAACCGGTGTGCCCTTTGCACTCCACCTTGGTGACGGAGTCGTGCGTTTTCCAGATTCGGATTTCCGTCATGTTAGCCGAGTTTGATATCCGTTACTTTTAAACGGGTAAACGGCTGTCTGTGGCCTTGTTTTTTGCGTTCGTTCTTTTTCGCTTTGTAAGTGAAAACAACGATTTTTTTGCCCTTGCCGTGTTCCAGCACTTCCGCTTCCACCGTGGCTTTTTTCGCATCCTGCCCCATGAGCACGTTGTTTTCGTCCGCATACAACAGTACGTCCAACATCACCTTGCTGCCCTTTTCCGCTTTCAACGCTTCCACGTCGAAAATCAAGTCCTTCGTTACCTTGTACTGTTTTCCTCCGGTTTGCACTACCGCGTACATAAGTTTTTACCTCCTCTTACCAGTCTCGCTGAAAACGGGCGCGCTTTTTGCGACTTTTTTGCCCTTTTCATGCGGCTCGCTAATAAATTTACCACACAATGAAATTTCTGTCAAACAAATGCGAAACGATTGTATTTTTTCCTGAAAACGCAACATACTAACGCAAAAGGAGGAAGTTTCGTATGGTAAAAAATCATCAAATCAATCACGAATACTACGCAAATGCGGAAACTTGCCGCAACCGTTGGTTTAATTTTAGCGACGGCATTCAAAACGAGGATTTTCATTTAAACGTCCCCGACGAAACGGAATGGGAAAATGAAAGCGACGACGAATAGCAACACGGAAAAACAAAAAATTCATCCGGCGTGGACCGCGGAAGTGCAAGCGGTAAATTCCTTAAAAATCGTGAATGCGGTGTTTCGAAACGCAAACCTTTCGGCGGAAAACGTTCGCACGGTTTTGCCTTACGTGAAAAATGAAAAATTTACGGAAATTTTAAACGGACAAATCAAAAAATACGAGGAATTTTGCGCCCGCGCGGAAAAACTGGCAAAAAAATACGGCGGGGACGTGCAAGCCGACAACGCGTTCGGGCG
>CAKPPA010000125.1 GCA_934177025.1 uncultured Clostridia bacterium | reverse complement strand
CAGTATGGCTGAGCCGTTACGGCTGCAGGGTGCCTACGTTGACGAAAAAGAAATCTCGCGTGTGATTCAATACATTGAAGAACACAACGAAACGTTTTTCAACGAAAAAGCCGCTGACGAAATTTTGCGCGGAAAAGGTGCGTCTGCCGGAGCAGGCGGCAACAACACGGCGGAAACGGACGAATTGTTTGTTGACGCATTGCAGCGCGCTATTAAAGAAGGCCAAGCGTCCATTTCGAAAATTCAGCGTAGTTACGGCGTCGGTTATCCGCGTGCCGGAAAAATCATTGAGGAAATGGAGCGTCGAGGTTTTATCAGCGCACAGGACGGCGCAAAACCGCGGCAGGTGTTAATTACACAGGAAGAGTTTGATCGCTTGTTCGGGGGAGAAAATTAATGGCGAAAGTTGGGGTAATCTCTCTCGGGTGCGACAAAAACAGGGTTGACACGGAAATAATGCTTTCGCATTTGACGGAGGACGGATTTACGTTAACGACGGATCCGTCCGAAGCTGACCTTTTAATCGTAAACACCTGTGCATTTTTGGAGTCCGCAAGAAAGGAGGCAATCGACACCATTTTTGAAATGGCGTCGTACAAAACCGACGGGAAGAAAAAGTTGATTGTAACCGGTTGCCTCCCGCAAAAATATATCGAGCAAATTTTCGACGAATTGCCGGAAGTCGATGGTTTTTTAGGAACGAACGATTACGACAAAGTAAGCGATTTTTGCAAAGAAATTTTGAATTCTTCCGAACGAAAGGCGATGATTTTGCCGGAGGCAAACGGCGTAACGGAAGGAAAACGAGTGTTAACAACCCCGTCACATTATGCGTATTTACGCATTGCTGACGGTTGTAACAATTTTTGTACTTATTGTTTAATCCCGTCCATTCGAGGAAAGTACCGTTCGCGTAAAATGGAAAGCGTCCTTTCCGAAGCACAAGCACTGGTGGATTCCGGCGTGAAAGAGTTAATTTTAGTTGCGCAAGATACCACAAATTACGGTGCGGATTTGTACGGCGAATATCGTTTGCCGGAATTGCTACGGGAATTGGGCAAAATTGAAAATTTAAGTTGGATACGCTTGTTGTATTGCTATCCGGAACGGATGACGGACGAATTGATTGAGGAGATTGCAACAAATCCTAAAGTTGTAAAGTATTTAGACCTTCCGTTGCAACACGTTTCCGATGCGGTTTTGAAAAAAATGGGCCGAAAATCCACCAAAAAGTCCATTGAAACCTTGCTACAGCGTTTAAAAGAACGTATGCCGGACGTCGCTTTGCGGTCGACCTTTATTGTAGGGTTTCCGGGCGAAACGGAGGAAAACTTTCAGGAATTGTGCGATTTTTTGCAAACACACGAATTGACAAACGTCGGATTTTTTGCTTTTTCCGCAGAGCCTGACACGCCTGCCGAAAAGTTGCCGAACCAAGTGGATGCGAAAACGAAAAAAGAACGTGTTCGTCGCGCGGAAGAAGTGCAAAGTCGCGTAATTGACACAATTTCCGACAAATTAATCGGAAAAACTTTTTGTGCGCTAGTTGACGAACGAAAAAAAATAAAGGAAAATGAATACGTCTGTTTGTGCAGAACGTATCGAAATTGTCCGCAAATTGACGGAGTCTGTTTTGTCACAAGTACCGAACTACCCGCGGAAGGTAGTTTCCTGCAAGTGCGCGTGACAGGCAAATCCGGTTACAATCTTATTGGAATTGCGGAAGGAGTACAACAATGAATTTACCAAACAAATTATCTTTACTAAGGATTATTCTCGTTCCTGTTATGGCAGTGCTTTACGTCGTAGAGATACCGCTTGCGCCGCTTTGGGCAGTGATTGTGTTTATTCTTGCGGCTTGTACCGATTTTTTGGATGGGTATATCGCACGAAAATATCATTTGGTAACGGATTTAGGAAAACTGTTGGATCCGATTGCGGATAAATTACTTGTAGCAATGGCACTGCTCCTTGTGGCAGAAAGTAACATCCTTCCGATCGGTGTCGGCTCGATTGCCGCAGGCATTATCATCGGTAGGGAGTTTTTAATTAGCGCGATTCGTCAAATCGCCGCAGGCAAAGGCATCATTATTCAAGCAAACGTTTACGGAAAAATTAAAACGATTTGTCAGGACATTGCTCTGCCGCTTTTAATGCTCCTTAAAATGAAGGAGGACTTGATTGCGCTGTCCTCAGTGCTGTACGACGTGCTTCGTTATGCCGCATACGTTACGTTCGGCGTTGCGGTGTTTATGACGATACTGTCGTGTGTAATTTATCTTATTCAAAATAAAAGCGTATTTCGACAGGAGTAAAATATGAAATTTGCCGTTTTGGCTTTCGAAAACAGCGAAACACTGCGGTATTTGCAAAAAAAATGGAACGAATATCATTTCGATCCGGCGTTTTGCTTGATTGTTGAAAAAAAGAAAGAAACCTTTTTAAATGCATTAATCTACCTTCGGGAAAATGCGGATACCATTTTTGTTATCGGCGGTTTAGGCTGGACGGATGCGGATTTCGTACGGCAAGCCGTGGCCGAATCTGCCGGGCTGGCACTCGTCCTCAACAAACATGCGCAGGAAAATTTAATCGCCTACGTCAATCGTACCGGATGGAAATTTCCGCCGGTGTACGCACAGGAAAAATTACTGAATTTACCGGAGGGTTGCGAACCATTTCCGAATTTGTACGGACTGGAAGCGGGCTTTCGTTTAAAAGTTTTAAACAACGAACTGATTATGATTCCGGATTTGCAGGAGGAAGCGGAAGGACTTTTTGAAAATTATCTTTTAAACTATCTTTCCAATCTTTGCGACGGAAAATATCGTCCGCAATATTTCAAAATTTTTGGGTTGCCGAAAACGGAAGTTGAGGAACGCCTAAAAGAATTTAAGCGGTTTAAAACCTTTTCGTGCGAAGTGCAAACGGACGTAACAAACGATACGAAACTAATGTTCAGTTTTTCGCCGAAAGTATCTTCCAATACGATTGACACGGTATTTACGACAGTTTATAATAAATTCGACAAAGAAATTTATGCCGATAGGGATGTCACTTTGGAGGAAATGGCTGTCGATTTACTAAAAGTCAATCGCAAAAAACTTTCCACGGCAGAGTCCTTAACGGGAGGAATGACTGCATCGGCGATTGTAGATATTCCCGGGGCAAGCGAAGTTTTTTACGAAGGTTTAGTGACGTACACCGACGAGGCAAAAGCAAATCGGTTGTATGTAAAACCGCAAGTGTTGGCACAAAATACGGCTGTCAGCGACGAAGTTGCCTACGAAATGGCGCTCGGCTTACTTAGCACGGGAAAATGCGATTACGCCCTTGCAACAACCGGTTACGCCGGCCCGCAGGGCGGTACAAACGCCAATCCTGTCGGAACGTGTTTCATTTCAGTCGGTAATGCAAAAGCGATACACGTGCATAAGCACATGTTCAGCGGAACGCGGGACGAAATACGAAAAAAAGCAAAAAATAACGCTTTGTTTTATCTAATCAAATTGTTAAAACAAGCGAATGTTTAGGAGTACGAGAATGACGGAAGATAAGAAAAAATCATTAGAC
>CAKPPA010000124.1 GCA_934177025.1 uncultured Clostridia bacterium | reverse complement strand
TAGAAAAAATCCACGATTTTGCGGAATCCGAACGAGCTCAACGCAAAGGCAAAGCCCAAAATAACAACGTTACTGAAGGCTTTGTCCTTTATTTTTTTGTTTAACGTCGTTTGCAACGGATACACGCCGGACAACAATGTAGTAAAAATTGCCAAGTAAACGACGATTAAGCCGAAAGAATAGAGGAAAAAACTGCCTTCGGACGCTAAAAACACCAAAGGCATTTCGATATTTTTAAAATCCAAATTCCGAGTCGCGTACAACACCGCAAAAACCAACAGTCCCAGCAAAACGGACGCAACGAAACTACTAAACCAAATTTCCTTTTGCGTAACGTTTTTCCCTACGGAAATCAACACGCCGCACATCATCATGGCGTTCATGGAAATGTAAACGGAAGCCTCCGTGATTGTGGGAAAAAGCCGCAATTCCGACGCAAAAGGCAGGTAATTTTTCGTGCGGAACGCCAACAGAAAAATAAAAACCGCAATCAACGGCACTGCCAAAAAATTGACGGCTTTTAGCCCGTCGATGCCTTTGTACGTGATGACACCAGCAAGCATTGCCGTCAGTAGCCCGAACCACGGAAAGGAACACTCCACACAAAACAGCAAATTAAGTACGCTGTTTGCACCGGCAAGCATTGCCGTTGCGGAAAGGAAAAAATTGAGCGAAAACAAAAACGTGTACACGTTTGCCACGCGCGTGCCGCCGATTTTTAGCGTAAACTCCCGCACGTCGCACACCTTCATTTCCTTGGTTAGCGTTAGGATCAGCACGGTGACAAGAAAAAAAAGGATTGTAAACACTACACCCGACAGATACACCGGACAATTTTGAAAAAACAGCATGATTTCCCTTCCCGTTGCAAAGCCTGCGCCGACAACACTGCCGACAAGCACAAAAGAAAGAATCATGCCGTTTCGAAATTTTGACATAGTGCTATAGTTTATGCACTGCCTTTTGTTTTAGAATCAGTCGCCGTCAAACAACGTGCCGACGGAACGAATTTTGTCGTACTCCACGCGGAAAATGCCGCACACTTCCTCCCGCTCGACGTCGACACCGCTACGCACCACAAGGTAGGCAGCGAGTTCGAACTCCGAATAATTTGCAAGCGCAAGTTCCGTTGCCGCCTGCTTTTGCGCCAACTCCTCCGCCGTGCGACGGAAGCGGGAAGCAAAATCCTCCTCGAACAACAAAACGAACGCCATGGTGGAAACGGCACGACACAACGGATTCAGCCACTTGCCTTGCGCTAAATTTTCCGTTTCCAATTCGGAAAAAATGCCGTCCGCAACGTAAAAGACGTGTTCCTTGCCGTTTTTTAAAAGAACGCACAAAATTTCCGCCTTGACTTCGTCCGCAATCGTTTCGTTGAGCAGCAGTTCCTCGAAATACGGCAAATAGTAGCGTTTTTGCGTGCCCGCGATGCGCCCCACGAGTTGACACAAAAATTCCAAATTCGTCAACGTGTAAAACGCCCAATCCGCAATTTCCTTTCGCAAAGGATCCGTCCAAATTTCCTTCAAACTTTTTGACTTTTGCAAATACATGACGCGTTTGACGACTTCCTCCGTAGGGACTTGCGGGCTGTAAGCCAAAATCGACGGCTCCGCCTTCCCTTCCAACACGTCGTTGGTGAGATGTAAGTAAAATTTTGCCGCTTGCAGGCAATCGTCCAAATCCAAAATGCGTAAAAGCGTGTTTTTTGCCTCCGTAAACCGACGGCAGTTGAAGGAAGCGTAAAAGGACATGAACAACACATCCGTATCAAAAGGATACTCCGCAAGATAGTTTTGCGTTTTTTGAAGTGCGGCTTCGTGACGTTGAATTTGGCACAAAGTGGCAATGACCTTGGTACGATCCTTTTGCTCCTGCGCCGGAAAGGCAATGAGTTTTTCCGCCGTTTGCTGCAGTTCCGCTTGCTCGCCTTTTAAAAATTGCAAAATTGCCAAGTCGGACAATGCCGAAAGATTTTCGGCGTCCTTTTCCAAAACGGAACGCGTTACTTTTTCGGACTCCTCCACTTCCCCTTCCAAAAGTTTTGTCAAAGCATAGAAATTCGCCGATTCGAGGTCGTTTGGGTTTTTGTGCATGATGTCCCGATACACTTGCCCTGCTTGATCGAATTCGCCCGACGCAAGTAGTTTTTTTGCCTTGCGCTCCAACTCCTTGCGTTCCTCCGGTGCGCCCACCAGTTTGAGGCGGGGCTTGTCGCTCGCATTCGGATGGGACTGAATCGCTTCGTAAAGCGGGGTAAAATCGTAGTCCTCCGCACCGTCGTCCATTTCCGAAAACACGCGGAAGTAATAGCCCGCTTTGTGCCACTCCGAACGCGAAAAATTGTTTTCGCCCAACAACAAATAAAAATCGGGATCCTCGGAATCCAACGTTAACGCGCGGAACAACAGGCGATTGGATGCGGCAACCAAGCCGACGTCGGACAGCACTTCCGCCAAACGAAAATACGCTTCCGCATTTTTCGGATTTTGACGAATGGCACGCCGATACAGCGCGATTTGCTTAAAATCTTCCTTTTTGTCCTCGGCATCGTACGCAAGATCCAACAAATTACGATACGATTGCCTAAATTTGATTACACTCATTTTCCCTTCCGCGCCAGACGGAACACCTTTTCCGCATCCGCCTCGCCATACTCGTATTTCCGATTGCAAAAATGACACATAAATTCAATTTTTCCCTCGTCCTGCAAAATCTTTTGCGCTTCCTTTTCACCGAGCGACACCAACAGGCGATCGATCCGATCGCGGTTGCAATCACACACAAAACCGACGTCCTTTTGCTCGACCGTTTGCACTTCGAACTCCGAAAAATACGTTTGCAAAAAGGTTTCCGGCGTGTTGTTTTCCATTAATTTACTGATGTTTGCCACTTTGTTGACGACGTTTTCCAATTTTACGATTTCGTCCTCGTCGCAAAACGGCAACGTTTGTAAAAACAAGCCGCCTGCACTCCGACATTTGCCGTCCGGCGCGATGAGTACGCCCAACACGACGGCACTCGGTTGCTGTTCGCTTTGCACGAAATAGGAGGCAAAATCCTCCGCAATTTCCCCGCTGACCAAAGCCGATGCGCCGACGTAAGGGATTTTTGCGCCGGCGTTTTTGATGACCGTCAGTTTGCCGTCGCTGCCAACCGCTTTGCCGACGTCCAATTTTCCGAGGGAATTCAGTTCACTTTCGACCTGCGGATTGTCCACGTAACCCTTCACGTTGCCGCTTTTGTCGCTTGCCGTAACAATGCTGCCGATCGGCCCGCCACCCTTGATTGTGACGCTTAAGTAATCCGTTTCGTTTTTGAGCGACGCACCCATCATGGACGTCATGGTTAACGTCCTCCCCAGTGCCGCTGCCGCAACGGGGCTAAGCCCGTGTATGCGAATGGCTTCGTTTACCATATCGGTACTTTTCAGTACCGTAACCGTTGCCTTTTTATCCAAAATTGCCCTAATCAACCGATCCATGTTTTACCGCCTTGAAATAAATCCGCTCCGAATCCTTTTTTACGGGGCCGCCCGACGGATCCCCGTACGCTTCCGCACAAAAACCCGCTTCCGCAAGCCATGTT
>CAKPPA010000123.1 GCA_934177025.1 uncultured Clostridia bacterium | reverse complement strand
AAGTGGGGCTGTGTGCGGCGGACTACATCGATCGGGAAATTAACGGCAGCCTTTCGGGCGGCGAACTAAAGCGCATCGAAATTGCGTTGTTGCGTGCAAGGGGAGTGCAGTTGTCCGTGTTCGACGAGCCGGAAGCCGGCA
The DNA here is from genome assembly GCA_934177025.1 of uncultured Clostridia bacterium. GTDB lineage: Bacteria > Bacillota > Clostridia > Christensenellales > CAG-314 > CAKPPA01. The sequence continues at coordinate 3,460 of CAKPPA010000123.1, read as the reverse complement.
TCGATTTGTGGAGTTTTCAAAATTTGATTCGCGTGTTCGAGCGCATTCGGGACGAAAAGCAAGGCTCGGTGATGATTATTTCGCATCAGGAGCGAATCCTTGCCATTGCGGATAAAATCGTTGTCATTGCGGAGGGCTCGATTGCGGCGGAAGGCAGTCGGGACGAGATTTTGCCGGAACTGTTAAAAACTTCGCCGGCGTGCAAGTACTACAAGGCGGAGGCGTAACATGAAAAAAACAGTACGGTCGGAAGAACGGCAAAAAAATATGCCCGTGGTGCAAAATTTGTTGCAAGTGGTGGCGGACGTTACGGGGACGCCGCAAGGGGCTTACAACATTCGCGTAAACGGCGAAAGCATCGGGCGGCAAAGTTCCGAAACAACGGAAATCCTGCCGAAAGCGGACGGAAAAGGCATTGAAGTGCGCGTGAAACCCAATGCAAAGGGCGAATATGTGCATATTCCCGTAGTAGTGGAACAAAGCGGCATGACGGATTTGGTGTACAACGATTTTTACATCGGCGAAAATGCGGACGTCATCATTGTGGCGGGGTGCGGCATTCACAACGACGGAACGCACTTGTCGCAACACGACGGCATTCACACCTTTTACTTAGGGAAGGGCGCAAAAGTGCGCTACGTGGAAAAGCATTACGGCGAGGGGAACGGCAGCGGGGAAAAAGTGCTGAACCCTGTGACGGTAATGCATTTGGAGGAAAACAGCTATCTCGAAATGGAAACGGTGCAAATCGAGGGGGTGGACTCCACGCGGCGTGTCAGTCAGGCGGACTTAAAAGAGGGCGCGCGGCTGGTCGTGAAGGAAAAATTGATGACAAGCGGCACGCAACACGCAACGACGGAATTCGAAGTGAAGTTAAACGGCGCAAATTGCAGTGCAAACATCATTTCCCGCTCGGTGGCAAAAGGAAACTCCGTGCAGGAATTTTATTCGGACATCGAGGGAAACAACGTTTGCGCGGGGCATTCGGAATGTGACGCCATCATTATGGACGACGCTTGCGTCAAAGCATTGCCGAAAATTGTGGCAAATCATGTAGATGCATCGTTGATTCACGAAGCGGCCATCGGCAAAATTGCGGGCGAGCAAATTGTGAAATTGATGACGTTGGGGCTGAGCCGTGCGGATGCGGAAGCGGAAATCGTCAAAGGCTTTTTGAAGTAAACGTTGTTTTCCGAAAACGGAAAAGGAACTTCCGGCGAAAGGCGGTAGGAGAAGCCGAAAAGGATCCCCGAAAAAGGAAGGGAAAAGAAAAAAGAAAAACCTACCCAAAAACAGAAGGAGACCCTGCGGAAAGAAACGAAAAACGTAAACAGGAGTAGGAACTCGGCAAAACAAACGTGAAAGAAAAGAGAACGAAAAAACAGCAGAAAAACAAAAAAGCAGAAATTCGGAAGAAGCGCAAAAGGCGATTTTTCCGAATTTTTTTGTAGGCGAAAATAGGACTTTTCTCTACAAAAATCACGTGGGAATGTGCATAAAGTAGGGTTTAATGTGTTGTAACTAAGATTTACCGCATAAAAAGTGATTTGACGGGGCTTTCAAAAAGGGGAATACGGAAGCCCCTTTTTTGCCGAAATTTTGAGGGAAGTTTGGTTTTTTTGTCAACAAAGCCGACGGATTTTTCGCCGTTCCCGAAATTTTAATTGTCGTTTGGGGCGACGGCGTTTTAGGAAAACACTACAGTACAAAAGGTAGTACACGCTGTAAACGATGGATACGAGGCGACGGCGTTTTAGGAAAGCACTATAGCACAAAAGGGAAACAAAGGAAGAAACTACGAGTAGGTGTGGTTTTAGGGCGGGAAAGCGATAGTACTTTTTTGATTCCTTTTTTGTGGAAAGAAAAAAGCCGCGGTGCTTTTTAAGAAAGAAAAAGTGCAAAAGGAAAAGAGAAAAAGGGAAAGGTGCAAAAGGAAAAGGACAAAAGGAAAAGGGGGCGGCAACCCGTGTGAATTCGGTCGGCAAACTTTTGGGAAAGTGCAAAAGGAAAAGAGAAAAAGGAAAAGGGAAAGGGAATGGTAAGTTCGGCAAAGCGTAAGCATGCCGAATTTTTTTACGACGACAAAAGTTAAAAAAATTCGCCGTGGTTAAAATTTTTGCACCTTACAAAAACCTTACATTTCCCTTACGAAAATTAGGATGTTCAAATTTTTTTTGCGTGCTATGCTTTGCGTGCAAAGAAAAACAAGGAGAAATTTTTAAAGGAGAAGAAACATGAAGAAATCAATTTTAATCACATTGGCAATGATTTTAGCGGTTGTGTCCGTTGCGTCGTTGTCCGCTTGCGGCAACGAATTCAATGCGGACAAAAACATTACGGTCGTTGCAAGGGAGTTAAGCAGCGGTACGCGTGAGGCGTTTGACAAAGTTGTGACGGACGGCACGCATTACCTAAACGAAAAGGATAAGGACGGCAACACTGTTTTTCGCACGACGGCAAAGGCAAGCGTCCTAGGGAAAACGGGCATGGTGCTTTCGGCGGTGCAGTCGGATAAGCAAGCCATCGGCTATGTGTCCTTGGGGTCGGTGGACGATTCCGTCAAGGTGGTAAAGGTGGCAGGCGTTTTGCCGAGTAGGGAAAGCGTGCTAAACGGCACTTACAAAATTCAACGTCCGTTTGTGGTAATGACAACCTCCAAAACGGCGTTAAGCGCAAGGGCGGCGGACTTCCTTACCTTCCTCAAAAGCGACAAACTGAAAGGCATTTGCGACAGCGAGGAGGTCGGCACCATTTTCCTGAGTGACGGCGCAATGCGTGCAAACGCCGGCAAGGAGCCGATTGCGGTCGGTAGTTTCAAAAAACAAGCCACCCTGCCTACAGGCGAAAAAATCGTCGTGCGCGGCTCGACCTCGATGGAAAAACTCATCAATGCGGCGGCAAAAGAGTATGCGGCAACGTACGGTGCGAACGCAAGCGATATTTTCGACATTCAACTTGAAGGCTCATCCGTCGGCCGCAAGGCAGTGGAAAGCGACAATAGCGGCAACGTTATCGGGCTTTCCTCCGCGGCGGTGAACAAGGACGGCATCGACAGCTTCAACGTTTGCTTGGATGCGGTTGCGGTAGTGGTCAATCAGGCGAACACAATCGTTTCCGATTTGTCGCTGGAGCAGCTTTACAAAATCTACACCGCTGAAATCACAAAATTCAATCAACTCGGATAAGTATGACAAAAAGCAAATGGAAAGATAAATTCGGAAAAGGCGTTTTCGCAGCGGCGGCAATCGTATGCACGGTGTCCGTCGTTGCGATCTTCGCGTTTCTCATTGCGAAAAGCATTCCTGCCCTGAAGGAAATCGGGTTTTTTAACTTTTTGTTCGGCGACAAGTGGATGCCGAACAAGGACGACGTTTACGGCGGCGCGGTTACGGGGAGTTACGGCATTTTTTCGATGATTGTCGGCACTTTGGCGGCAACGGCAGGAGCGTTGCTCCTAGGT
>CAKPPA010000122.1 GCA_934177025.1 uncultured Clostridia bacterium | reverse complement strand
TTGTGGCGCGGTGGCAATGTTAGGGGTTTTCAGCATCTTGTCGGAAACCCTAAAAGCCCTCCCGATCGGACAAAAGTTTTCCGTTTCGTGGGGCTTTTGTCCCTACGTTAAAACGTCGTTCGGGCTACGACTCCTACTACAAACAAATATTTTTCGTATACTGTTACACCTTTTTCAAAAATCGGGGGAAAATTTATGGAGCAAAACAGGGAAAATCAAATCCGCGAAATCGTCGACAGCGCAGTAAGCAATCTTCGGGAAGCGGCGGAAGTAAACACCATTATCGGGAAACCGTTAGTGACCATGGACGGCACTACGATTTTGCCGATTTCACAAGTTTCGTTTGCCTTTTTTGCCGGCGGCGGGGAGTACGTGCAACCACCGGTCAAAAACGCAATGCAAAATCAGTTTGCGGGCGGGAGCGGCGGCGGAGCATCGTTGACGCCGGTCGGGTTTTTAGTCATCAAGCAAAATGACGTAAAAATGATAAACACGCTCGGCCAAACGAGTTTCGACAAACTTGCGGATGTCGCCAAGGAAATTGTAATAGGGCTTGGTAAAAAGCAGTAAATTTGCGCATACTACCGTTATAAAACGGAGGGAAAACATTGAAAAAACGGATTGTGTGCCTTTTGTGCTGTATGGTAGTTTTATGGCTTTTTCCGCCCGCTGCGGCGGCAAAGGAGGTCACGAGTGCCTTAAGCGCAGTGTTAATCGAGGCAAACAGCGGCAGGATTTTGTATGAAAAAAATGCGGACGAAAAACGTCCTTTGGCATCGTGTACAAAAATTTTAACCGCACTAACCGTCATAGATTCGTGTGCCCCGCAGGAAGTGGTTACGGTGCCGAAAGCGGCGGTGGGCATCGAAGGCTCCTCCATCTATTTAAAGGAAGGCGAGCATTTGACGGTGGAGGAGTTGTTGTACGGGCTAATGCTGCAAAGCGGCAACGATGCGGCAGTTGCTTTGGCACTGCATACGGCGGGGAGTGTGGATGCTTTTGCGGACAAAATGAATCAAAAAGCCAAGGAGTGCGGTGCCAGCGATTCGCATTTCACCAATCCGCACGGCTTGCAGGACGAAAGGCATTACACCACGGCACGCGACCTTGCGCGGATTAGTTGTGCCGCAATGAAAAACGAAAGGTTTCGTACCGTTGTAGGGACGAAAAGCATCACCGTTTCCAACGAAACGACAACGCGCTATCTCACAAACAAAAACAAACTTTTAACGCAGTACGACGGAGCAAACGGAATCAAAACGGGCTACACGCAAAAAGCAGGCAGGTGCTATGTCGGCGCGGCGGAACGAAAAGGCATGCAACTAATTGCCGTGGTGCTGCATTGTGCTCCGATGTTCGAGGACAGCCGCCGAATGTTCGACGAGGCTTTTCAAAAGTATCGTATGGTCAATTTGCTTCCGAAAAACAAATATTTGCGCATGGACGGCAAAAAAGTTACCACAAAGGAGGGGTTTTCCTATCCTTTGACGGCGGACGAGGAAAAACAGATTTCCGTTCGGTATCGCAAAACCGCGGCGGAAAAGAAAAATCTCGGCATAGTGGAAATTTATTGCGGCAATCAATTGATTTTTTCGACGAAATTGTATACTATGGAATCAAAGAAAGCGAATCGTAAAGATTTGCTTTTTTTGAGGGAGTTCTATGCGTTTAAATAAATTTTTGGCGGAATGCGGTGTGGACAGTCGTCGCAACTGCGATCGACTGATTGCGGAAGGACATGTAAAAGTCAACGGAAAAATCGTGCGTGAAATGGGGTTTTGTATCAAGGAGGATACGGACACCGTCACGTTTGACGGCAGGCGCGTCAAACCGAAACGCAACGTGTATTTAATGCTGCACAAACCAAAAGGCTACATTACGTCGGTCAAGGACGAACTCGGCCGCAAAACGGTAATGGAGTTTTTAAAAGGCGTCAAAACGCGCGTGTATCCAATCGGTCGGCTGGACTACGACACGGAGGGGTTGTTGCTGTTTACCAACGACGGCGAACTTTCGTACGGCTTAACGCATCCTTCGCGCGAAGTGCCGAAAACGTACATTGCGCGGATTTCGGGCAAAATTTCGGCGGAAAACTTAAAACGGTTGGAAAAGGGCGTTTCCATTGAAGGAAAAACAACGGCACCCGCAAAAGCGGTTTTGCTGGAACAGGACGAGCACACTTCCCGCGTGGAACTGACGATTCGCGAAGGACGAAATCGGCAAATCAAAAAAATGTTCGAGGCGGTTGGTCACGAGGTGGAGTTTTTGAAACGTACCGCCGTAGGGGAATTGCATCTCGGCGGATTAAGTCGCGGTGCGTTCCGCTACCTCACGGAAAAAGAGGTTGCATATTTAAAGGAAATTGCGGAGTAACGGCAAAGGGATTTTTCGACAGCGAAAAATCCCTTTTTTCGTTTTTTTTCGTCATTTTACACAAAGCGGGAAATCGGCAGGGATTAATGCCCTGCGGAAAATTGCTTTTTTTTGAAAAAAAAGTTATAATACTAAATATGAAAATTTTATTGACGAACGATGACGGAATTTTTTCCGAAGGATTGCAATATTTTGCGCGGGAATTTTCAAAAAACCACGAAGTAACGGTGGCAGCCCCGCAAACGGAACAGTCGGCTTGCGGGCACGGCATGTCCATTCATCGCCCTGTGCGAATGAAGGAAGCGGATCGGGACGGAATTCGACAATTCGCAATCGACGGCACCCCTGCGGACTGCGTAAAATTTGCGGCAAAGTATTTGCATTTAAAGCCGGATTTGGTTATTTCCGGCCCAAACAAAGGGCACAACCTCGGAACGGACATTATGTATTCCGGTACGGTCGGCGCGGCAGTCGAGGCATCGGTACTTGGCTTTCCGTCCATTGCCGTTTCCTGCAGCGGGCAAAACTATCGGTATGACATAGCGTATCGGTACTTGGCGCAGCATTTGAAGGAATTTTTAACGGAAATTCCGCTTTTGGTGTGGAACATCAATTTGCCGAACGTATCCGCCGACGAGGAAATTCTCGGCACGGTGCGCATCCGTCAGGGCATGCACGAATACACGGATTATTACGAGCCGACAACGGAGCACGGCGAAACGGTGTACTACTTAAAAGGCACTTCGCTGGATACGGACGAAGAGTGCGACGTAAAATACTGCAAGCGTAACTTCGTTACCGTAACGCCGCTAAGTTTTGATTTAACGCGTTACGACGTTATGGAAAAACTCGGAGCGAAAAAATGAACGTCGCAGTTATCGGGGCCGGTCCCGCAGGGATGATGGCGGCAGGCCGAGCCGCCGAACTCGGGCATTCCGTGGTGTTGTTCGAGGCAAACGAAAAGGCGGGAAAAAAACTTTATATAACCGGCAAAGGTCGTTGCAATGTCACGAACCTTTGCGATCCGGAGGAGTTTTTGCGGCACGTCGTCACCAACCCGAAATTCCTTTCTTCGGCACTTCGCCGTTGGACGCCGTCGGACACGGTGCAATTTTTGGAGCAAAACGGCGTAAAATGGAAGGAGGAACGCGGCAGGCGCGTGTTCCCGCAAAGCGACAAAGCAAGCGACGTCACAAAAGCCTTGGAACGCTATTTGGAAAAAACGGGCGTACGCAGGGTGTACGAAACACGCCTTGTCGATTTGGAAACGGACGGCTCTGCGATTGTGCGGTTAACAACGAATCAAGGCGTGTATACGG
>CAKPPA010000121.1 GCA_934177025.1 uncultured Clostridia bacterium | reverse complement strand
TCATGTTTTCCGTAAAATAACATACGCTACCCGAAGTGTGTCCCGGCGTATGCATAACGGTAAAAACAAAATCCCCGAACCGAATCGGCTGGCAAGAATCAACAAAATTCGTTATTTCACAATTTTTTGCCTGTGCGCCGAAAAAATTCATCGCTGCGGTTTGCGCTTTTCGTTGATCCGCCGAGTGCCCGTACACCGGTACGGGAAATTTTTTTACAAAATCCGCCACACCGCCACAATGATCGAAGTGCCCGTGCGTCAGTAAAACTCCCAAAGGCCGATAGCCCTGCTGTTCGACAAACTCTGCTACACGATCGCCGTCCGCGCCGATGTCAATCAGCACCGCTTCCTTTTTTTCGTTTGTCAATAAATACAAATTCGCGCCGAGTTCCCCCAACGGAACGGTTTTTAAATGAATCATGTTAATTTGTCGTTCGGAATACGTTAATCGTATTCGGATATCCCCTTAATTTTTTTATGAGTTCGTTTAATTGGTCGTGATTGGAAATTTCTACGGAAATCACCGCCACGGCGTTGTGGTTTTTATCCTTACGGGCATTGATTGCCACTAAAGGTAGTTTTTCGTTTGCGATAATTTTCGTCAAATCCGCAAAAACTTCGCCTTTATCCTCGCATTCCACCTGAACGTGTGCGGTAAAGGTAGCATTTCCGTTTTGTGCAATCCACTCCGCCTCCACCAAACGTTCCGGCTCCAACGTTTTTATCGTCGGGCAATCGATTCGATGAATCGTAATGCCTCTCCCGCGGGAAATGTAACCGATAATTTTATCCCCAGGGACCGGCGTGCAACACTTGGAAAACCGAATCAACAAGTCGTCGTAACCTTTGATTCGCACTAAATTATGATCGCTTCCTGTTTTTGCTTTGCTACTGACTGGCCGTGCGATTTCCGCATGTGTACGCATGTAACCGATGAGTTTCACTAAAACCTGATTCGTTGTAATCGTTCCGTAACCTACGGAGGCATACAGTTCGTCCAACGACGTAAACATGTAGCGATCGAACACAACTTTCAATGCTTCCGGCCGCATCAAATCGCCCAAATTGTATCCGCGACGTTTTGCTTCGCGTTCCAACGCGCTTTTTCCTAATTTGATGTTTTCGTCCTTTAGTTCCTTTTTGAAAAATTGACGAATTTTTGCTTTTGCCGTTTGTGTTTTTACGATTTTTAGCCAGTCGCGGGACGGCCCTTTGGAATTTGGATTCAACAGCACTTCCACGACGTCGCCGTTTTGCAAAACGTAATCCAAATTCACGATTTTTCCGTTGACTTTTACGCCGACGCACTTGTTTCCGACTTCGCTGTGAATGCTGTACGCAAAATCTACCGCCGTTGAGCCGGCCGTCAAATTACGAACGTCGCCCTTCGGCGTAAACACGTATACTTCGTTTGTAATCGAAATATCTTTCCGAATCAAATCCAAAAATTCTTTCGAATCCGGCAAATCGTTTTGGTACGTCAAAACTTCCTTTACCCATTGCAGGCGATCGTCCAAATCCGTTTTTCCTTGGATCCCTTCCTTATACTTCCAGTGCGCGGCAATACCGTACTCCGCCACCTTGTGCATTTCGTAGGTGCGAATTTGGATTTCAAACGGAATGCCTTGGTTAGTGACAACCGTTGTATGAAGGGATTGGTAAAGGTTTGGTTTCGGTACGGCGATATAGTCCTTAAAACGCCCCGGAATCGGCTTCCATTTGGCGTGAATCGACCCTAAAACGTTGTAGCAATCCTTTACGCTATCCACAATGACGCGCACAGCCGTAAGGTCGTAAATTTGGTCCAGCGTTTTATGCTGTTTGTTCATTTTTTTGAAAATACTGAAAAAATGTTTGGTTCGTCCCGAAACTTCCCCTTCGATTTCCAATTCCTTCAGCATGGTGTTTAAATCCGCAATGACGGTATCGACAAGTTCCTGCCTTTCTTCCTTTTTCATTGCGATGTTGTTCGCAAGATACTCATAGGCATCGGGATCCAAAAATTTTAAACACAAATCCTCAAGTTCACATTTGACGTAGGAAATACCGAGCCTTCCTGCCAAAGGAGCAAAAATATCAAGCGTTTCCTTTGCCATGATTTGTTGCTTTTCCTTTGACAAATACTGCAACGAACGCATGTTATGCAAACGGTCGGCAAGTTTAATAATCAAAACGCGAATGTCTTTTGCCATTGCAAAAAACATTTTTCGCATGTTTTCCGCTTGTTCCTGCTCTTTGGATTCAAAATGCAGTTGATCCAATTTTGTGACACCTTTTACAAGATCGGCAATTTCATCACCGAATTCTTTTCGAATCATTGCATCTGTTACGTAAGTATCTTCCACCGTGTCGTGTAACAGCGCAGCACAAATCGCGGGGACGTCCAACCCTAAATCCACCAAAATATCCGCCACAACGACAGGATGCGTGATGTAAGGCCTCCCCGATGCGCGGAACTGCCCTTTATGTGCTTCGTCCGCCATACGAAAGGCTTTCATAATGAAATCCATTTGATTCGGATAATAATGTTTAATTTTTGCGAGTAGATTATCAATCGTAATCTCAGCAGGTTCTTTGATATCCATAAAAGTCATTATAACACCTTTTTTGCAATTTTACAAATTTCTAATTGTTTCCGTAAGCAAAATCAAAAAAATGAAAGGATTTCATTGCGTTTTTGCTTTGATTTTTTACTTTGTAAGTGTTGTAACGCAAAAAACCGTTGCGATTTTGCGATCCGCAACGGTTTTAAACGCCCCTAAAACGAACAACTGTGTTTTGGGAATGTAAAAGGATTGTACCAAACTCATTCCGTAAAAATGCAGATGTGAATTTTAAAAAAATTCGCCCTCAAAGTACGGGCTTAGTTTCCTGTTTCTTCCCCGTGATTGCCGTCGGTTTTGGCAGCTTGCGAAAACACACGAAACAACTCCGAACTGTTTAAATCAGCCTTTCTCCCAACAAACGCAACCCAAAGTTTCTTTTCCGCATCAAAATCGACCAACGCCAACTGCTGTAATACGCGTAACGCTACGGAAAACTGTAAATATGACAAGTCAAAAGAACCGCATTCCCAATACAACTGCTCCGGTTTTTCCGAACGGAAACTCCCTTTTTTGATTCGTAGATACACACTTAAGCACATTTCGCGAGTTAACGCAATTCCTTCAAAAAAATACGGGAACTTTTCTCCCCTTTTTATCACGTTCGTTTCATAATGAAAGTGCATCCCGCAATTACATTCCATGGCGTAACAACGGTCGTACCCGTCAAAATCACAGTCCAAGGCAGGCGAAATTAAAATCGTATTTTTTCCTTTGCACTGCGGATAAAAATAATCCACGTAATAGGAATCGAACGATTCGCCTGTTTCCTGCATAAAGTCACGTAATTCCGATTGCGACCAAAAAACAAGTAAATTCGATCCACTGTTTTCCGATTTTTGCCATTCCTCGAAAGTACAAACCGTCAAAGTTTCGGGCTCCTCCGTGTAGCGTTGCAGTAAATTTTGCGCATAGATATCCTCGTAGCGCAACCCGTCCCAAAGTTGCATTTCTTTAATAATTCCGACGAATTGTTTTTCGTAGCGATCGTATTCTAACTGAAACAAAACTTCGGCAATCGGTTCGGTCTGCAACATTTTTAACCATTTATCGAATCGGAAAAACCCTTTTAACACTAACCCATTTTCCGTTTGAAAACGAATGTGATTTTTTTCCGCAC
>CAKPPA010000120.1 GCA_934177025.1 uncultured Clostridia bacterium | reverse complement strand
GCACGTTGCCCATGAAGCGTTGCACCACGGTTTCGATATTTTTGGAATTGGACGGAAACAACAGAATGCGACTGTTGCGAATTTCCTTTTCGTTTAACGTTTTTGCAAACTCCGTCATTTCGTCGGCGGAATAGCCTGCGGCGTACAGTGCGCCGACGATACTCCCTGCGGAAGTGCCCGTAACGTAATCGAACTGAATGCCTTCCTCCTCGAACGCACGAATGGCACCGATGTGCGCAAATCCGCGTGTGCCGCCGCCGGAAAACGTGACGCCCAGTTTAAATTTACACTTTTTTGCCGTCGGTTTCGTTGCGCAAACGGCATCCGCCGTCGGCTTTTTTTTAAAGCGCGAAAAGATTCCCATTTTCCGCCTCCTTTCCTTTATCATACTATATTTTTGCGGGAATGGCAATTTTCTTCCGAAATTGAGTCGGAAGTTTTTTTTGCAAAAATTTTCGAAAAAGTCTGCCGCATTTCATCCGCGGCAGACTCCGTTACGCATTTTTTAAAAGGTACGTTGGGGTAATTTTTGTACCGTCAAGCATGAGACGTTGTAATTTTTTTCCACACGGATTTGCCGTTTTGCGGCATTCCGAACGCTTCACGCACCGTGTCGGCAATCGTGTCGAACCCTTGCAGTTCCCCCAAGTCCGTCGGTACTACGGCGTCGCCTACGATAAGGAGCGGCGTTTGCTCCCGCGTGTGATCCGTGTGCGCCGAAAACGTCGGATCGCACCCGTGATCGCCCGTAATCATTAACACGTCCTCCGGACGCAACAAACGGCGCAAATCCTTTAACGCACTGTCCGTTGCGGACAAACTTTTTGCGTAGCCGATTACGTCGCGGCGATGCCCGTACAAGGAATCCGTGTCCACCAAATTGACAAACACAAATCCGTCCTTTGTTTTGCGGCATACTTCCGCCGTTTTTGTGAGTCCGTCCTGATTGTTTTGCGTGTGATAACTTTCCGTCAGCCCGCGATGTGCAAAAATATCCTCGATTTTTCCGATGCCGATGACGGGGATTCCGTTCGCCGACAGTTCGTCCAATAAATTTTTGGGCGGCGCCAAAGCAAAATCCTTTCGCCCCTCGGTGCGATAGTAGTTTGGGCACGTGCCGGCAAACGGACGAGCAATGACGCGCCCGACCGCATCCTCCCCCTGCATGAGGTTACGCACTTCCTCGCATTTTCGGTACAACTCCGCCGTTGACATGACGTCCGTGTGGACGGCAATTTGCAACACACTGTCCGCCGACGTGTACACAATCGGGCATTTTGTTTGTAAATGCTTTTGCCCGTAGTCGCGTAGGGCATCCGTGCCGCTGTAAGGACGATTTAATAAAATTTTTGTGCCGAAAATTTTTTCCAGACCGTGGACGATACGTGCGGGAAACCCCTTGGGATAGGTTGGAAACGGGCGAAGCGTTACGACGCCTGCCATTTCCCAATGTCCGACTGTGGTGTCCTTTGCAAGGGAAAGTTCCTGCATTTTGCCGTAAGCACCGCTGCCCTTTTGCGTGCTTAACCCTGCGGCGGCATACAACCCCCATTCCGTTAAGGTCGGAAGTTTTACGAAGGTTTGCTCCGTTACGTGCTTTAAGGTGTTTGCGCCGACGTCCGAAAATGCGGCGGCATCCGGCATTGCGCCGATGCCCAGCCCGTCGATGACTAACAAAATAATTTTCATAATCGCCTCTGAAGAAATTATAACATACTTGTAAAAAAAATTCAAAACAGAACGCACAACGGGCGAGCCGCCAAAAAGTACGTTCCGCAGCACAACAATGCGATTGGAATTTGCGTCGCAAGGAGCACCGACCATTGCGGAAAATAGGTTTTGAGCGAGGGCAAAAAACAACCTTTTAAAACGCCGTCCTCCAGCCTTTGCAATGCGAAGCACGACCAAACGCACACGCTACACACGCACAGTAGGACTTGCGGCAAACACACAAGCACAAAAAACAAAAATGCCCCTACGCCGACGGCGCGTACCGTAAGGACAAAGGACGCCCCGAAAAAAATACCGCCGCAAAACACAACCAAATAACAAAGCGGAAAGGTGTGTTTCCACAACGACAAAAAGCAACACAACCCAAACAGTTTCAGTTGTCCCAGCAAAAACTCGAAAAAAACACAAAAAAAGGATTGTCGCTGCATGTCGTAAAAATGCCGCAAACACTCCTCCTGCAACGAAAAGCGTTCCCCCTGTAAAAAGCATCCGCACAAAATGCCCGCAAGCAAACAGCCGAAGCCGGAAAGAAAAATCCATTTGTTGCAACAAAACAAACTTTTGCAACGGTAACAAAAATCCGAAAACGTTTCCTTCCAATTCATACCATTGTAATTTATGAAGCGAAAAGGCGTTTTAGACGGCGTCGCCGTAAAATAGAAAACCGTGCGCGGGAATTTTCGCACACGGTTTTTAAAATTTGTTAGCACTTTGCTACGATTAATACTTTTAGCAATGCGGGAAACAGCACCAGCACGGTTGCAAAAGCACAAATGATTTGTGGCACCATGGTGGCTAACGACGCATAGAAGTACGTTTTCATTGCTTCCGGCGTAAATCCGTACATCAGCGGCGTTAAAACGTCGTCAATGAGCGTAAACAGCGCAGTCATTCCAATGACACACACAATTACGATAACGTGCGTTTTGACGTCGTACTCGTTTTTTCCCAACTTTCCGAGGCAGCCGAAAACCACCGCGAAAAGATTGTAGTAAATGAGATACAGTACAATGACGTTCGGAATAAACCCGAACATAAAACAGCGCAACACGGAAAAGGACGTTGCCACAAGTAGCCCTTGCTTTACGCCGTAGCGGTACGCATACGTTAACAGTAGCACCGTTACGATTTCAATCCCCGAAATTCCGCTTAAAGCCAATTGCCCGCCGATGAGTAATGCAGTAAATACCCCGGGCAGAATGACTTTTTTTGCAAAACTCATTTTGCGAACGATTGATAAACCCAAATATAAGTGCAGCCTTCTTTCACGATTAACTGCTCGGCACCGAGTGCTGCCGATCCGTAGATTTTATCCTTGTACTCGATCTGCCCCCAAGCCACGTTTGAATTTGCTGCGTCGTCGGTGTAGAGCATCCAGCAGGACGAATAATCTGCCGGATTTGCAATGCCGTTAATCGAACTAATCATACCCTTGCCGTCGGATTCAAATTCCAACTGCTTGTCGGCTTTTAAGGACTGCATGTAATTTGCCAAAGTCGTAGTTTCGGTAAGCTCCATTTGCGAAGCAGACGCTTTGATTACGATATATTTGTCGGTTTCCTTGATTACCAACGGATCCTTCGGTGCACAACCCACACATGCCAACAAGCAAACAAGCATTAATACTGCCGTTGCTACACTTAAAAATTTTTTCATTCTGTTTACCCTCCAAAAAAAATTACGTGCCTTTGAGCACGCAACCATCGTCTGACGGCCTTACGTTTTCTTCACTGCCCAAGAAAAACTGCATTCCTTTTGGCAAATAGAGCATCGGACTTTTACCGTAATGACTGTTGTGACGGGATTTCACCGCACTTTCCCTATTCGTTGCAAACCCTTGCAACGGTTGCCAAATACTTAGGGTAATATACCATAGTTATGTGTAAATTGCAATCTTTTTCCCCCACCGAAAACCGAAAAAACGAAAACGGCGGTAGTTTTGGAAAAGTACATCCCCATAGCGGACGCTTTTGACGGCACCAAATGCAAACATGCATGCCTT
>CAKPPA010000119.1 GCA_934177025.1 uncultured Clostridia bacterium | reverse complement strand
GGCGAAATTCTGTAAGTTACGGTCAGTTTGTCGCGTTTGTGGTGATCCAACATACTGCCAATCATATCGCGGTACAGTTGCATATCTTCTTGGTACAGGGAAGCAATGTTCGCTTTGATGTTTGCTTTGTTCGGCATGCGGTAGCCTTCGTCTTTCGAGAAGGTCATGTTGCTTACGGAAACGCTTGCGAATCTGTCGCCGCTATGCAAGCCTCTCGGCAGCAATCTTACAACTTCGGAAGCGTAGGAGAAAATGTTTTCGCCCCATGCGCCCGCACCGTGCATTTTCGGTCCGTCGTAAACGAGATCGATGTTTACAAATTGCGTGTGCAACGTGCGCGTTACAAGGGTACCGATGCGGTCGCCCATGTCCAGCACGTAGCCGTAGTCCAATCCCAATTGGCTAACGTCCGCCATTTTGGAACCGACCAGTCCGATTTCTTCCATTGCCGTGCAAATCAAAACGATTTTGCCGTGCGGAATGTTTTCGTTCAGAACCAATTCGATTCCGCCCAATGCTTCCGCAATGCCGGCTTTATCGTCCGCACCCAACACGGTTTTCCCGTCGGAAGTGATTTTTCCGTCTTCGGTGAACTGTGGGTTGCAGCCGTTCCCAGGAACGACGGTGTCCATGTGCGAGCAGAAAAAGATCGTCGGCTTGGAAGCGTCGGTAGCAGGGAAAACGAGGTAAACGTTTTCCGTTTCGCCTTCGTATTTCATATTCGGATTGCGCATTTTAATGTTGTCCGGAATTTCCGCAAGGTTGATTTTTTGACGAATGACTTCGCATTCCCATCCGCGTTTTTGAACTTCGCTGATAATGTGCTCTGCGACAGCGGTTTCGTGGAAAGTTTCGCTGTCGGTTTTGACTAGTCCGATGAACCAGTCAACGGCATGTTGATGTTTGAAATTAGGCATATTTTCTCCTTTGGCTTAACGCCTGCTTTTTGACTCCAATATAACACTTTTCGTGCCGGTCGTCAATAACTTCTTTTGCGACAAAACGGCGGTTTTTCGCCGACGATTCGTCTTTTTTTTAAGGCGAAAAGTCGTGGCGAAAAATTTTAAAAAAAATGCGGCGAAAACGACGGGAAAAGAATAAAAAAAATTGAAAAATCGGGGAATTTTTTCGTCAAAAAAGTTGCCGCAAAAGATTTTGTTGTTTTCTGTTTGACAAAGATATTTGAAAGTGTTTTAATCAAAGTACTGTCAAAGAGAATTTACGAACTTTCGGAGGGGAAGGATTTCGGAAGATGGAAAAATTCAAGCGGCTGTTGAAAGAGTATGTCAGTGTAACCATCGGCGCATTGTGTATCGCCGTTGCGGTGCATACGTTCGTTTTGCCGTATACGTTTGTTCCCGGCGGAGCCAGCGGTTTGGCCGTCCTGTTTGAGGCGATCGGACTCATGCGCACTTCGGTGGGGATTGTTGTGGTCAATGCTCCGTTACTGGTGTTGGCCGTTTTTAAATTGAATAAGGAATTTGCAATCAAAACCGTTGTCGCAACGTTCGAAACATCCGGCTTCAAGGCATTGTTCGATGCAATCGGATTTTTCCAGTTCGAAACGAACATCCTTTTAAGTGCGATTATGGCGGGGGCTTTGTACGGACTTTCGATGGGCATCATGTTTAACGCAAACTCTTCCAACGGCGGTTCCGAAATCGCCGCGCGTGTCATTCAGCGCGCGAAGCCGGAAATGAACGTGTCAAAACTCATCATGGCAATCGACATGACCACAATGGTTTTGGCGGCGTTTTACTTCCGCGACGTTTGGTCGCTGGCGTATTCGCTCATTATGTCCTACGTTTGCTCCGTTGCGATGGAACTTTACATCAACGGCATCGATCACGCCGTCAATTTCCGCGTGATTACGGACAAGCCGATGGAGTTGTACAATTCCGTTGCGCCGCGGTTTAAACGCGGTTGCACCATGATTCCCGTTGTCGGGCACGTGGAGGGCAAAAGCGAAAACAAAACCATGTTGATTTTTGTAGTGCAGTATCGCCAACTCGGTTTTTTCCGCCGATCTTTGGAAAAAATCGATCCGGACGCATTTGCGTTCGCGGTGGAAACCAACGACATCCTTCGGGAAAGATTCAACGCGAAGTATAGGTGAAACTATGGAAGACGAAAAAGTAATTCAAAACGCACAAGAGCAGTTGGAAGCGGCAAAACGCTTGGCAAAGGAACTGCAAAAGCAGGAGCCGACACAAAAAAAACCGTCGCACAAAAAACATGTTTGGGAATTGATTAAAATCTATTTCGTACTCATCATGGGTGCTTTGGTGCGTGCGTTTGCGGTGGAAGTTATGCTGTTGCCGCATCGCATTACCATCGGCGGAATTGTGGGAATTTCCGAAATTATTTACTACTTAACGGACGGCAGCTGGCCAATCGGATTTTCCATTATTTTACTAAACTTGCCGATTCTCGTGGTGGCGTACCTCATGATCGGAAAAAAATTCGCATTCCGCACGACGATTAGCGTATTGGTCATCGGCGTGTCGACGTATTTGTTTGAAATTTTTCACGTGTCGGAAGCATTGCATATCCTCGACATGCGGGACAACTTGGTACTCTTTTCCATTGTCGGCGGGGTAATGGCAGGCTTCACGCTTGCGATGTCCTTTTATTCCGGTGCGTCTACAGGCGGATCGGACACGATTTCGCTCCTAATTCAAAAAAAGCATAATTTTTCCGGCGTAGCACGGTTCATGGTGTTGGTGGACGCCTTCATTGTGGCAATCGCCGCTATCATTTTGCACAACTTCGATGCCTTCTTGTACTCGTTCGTCACGATTTTCGTCATTCGGGTTGCTGTGGAAATGATTCAACGCGGATTTGCTTCCGCCGTGGTGTACGAAATCATCACCGACAAGCCGGAGGAAGTCATTGCCGCTTTGGGCGAAAACTTGCACCGCGGCATCACGTCGATTCAAGTGGTAGGGATGTATCAAAAAACGGTGCGCACCATGCTGGTGTGCGTAGTTCGCAAACGTCAGGTCAATGCAACGAAAAAATTAATCAAAGCGGTGGATCCTGCGGCGTTTGCTTATTCGCTCGGGGTTATGGAAGTTGTCGGAAAGGGCTTCCGTAACATCGAAGTTTAACGGAGGAGTATGAACTGCTATTTTCACGAACAACGAAACGCCGTTCGCAAATGCAACGTTTGCGGCAAGGAGTTTTGTGCCGAGTGTAACGAAGTAACGGGGGACAGCGGAATGTGCCCCGTTTGCCGAAAAAAGCATTTAAAAAAGGAATTGCAACGCTTAAAGGACGTTCGTTCGAGGAAACTCAACAAAAGTATCTTTTGCGTGTTTTTCACCGTGCTGTTTGTTTTGGTGGGCGTGTTCATCCCGCAAACGGAAATTGTTGCTTTCCTTTGTGCATTAGTCGCCGTCATCGTGTTCGGGTACAACGTTTACGGCTGTTCCGCCGCAAAAAAGGATTTAAAGATTACCGAATCGCAGTTGATGCGGGTGGATGCGCTTTTGAAGGAAATTTTGGCGGAAATCCGCGATTCGTTAAAAAAAGACAATAAAAAGAGCCTTTTTGCGGACGATTCCGGAAATTAAGCAGGCGATTGTTACAATTGTATAAATATTATGTAAAAATTAACGCAATAAAACAAAAACGATTCGTTTTTAATTGTCTTTAATTTTGCGGTGTGTTAAAATAAGTAGGATATAACGGTGTAAACCGGAAATATATTACGGAGGAATTTGTAATGGCAAAAAATACTGTTGTTTTGGGCGTAATCGGCGCGGATGTTCACGCCGTTGGGAACAAAATTCTCAACTTCGC
>CAKPPA010000118.1 GCA_934177025.1 uncultured Clostridia bacterium | reverse complement strand
AACGGATCCTTGCTCATTTGCCCGATGGTCGAAATTTCCACTTCGTCCCCTTCCGGTCCCGTCCTGCCGATGATATTTAGCTTAACTTCCATCTTTCTCCGTTGTTACTGATATTATAACAAATATAAAAATTTTGTAAATGAAATTTTCCCACAATTTTAAAAATCCGTTGCAAGAAGCTGTGTTCCGTCAAAAAAACTCTGTCCCTGTAGATTTGTGCGGTTTTTTTGCCCCGTTTTGCGTGGTTTTTTGAAAAATTTTTGTGGATTTGCCGTGCTTCCGAATAAAAACCTCCATGCAGTTTCCCTAGGGAAAATACGTTGCCTACTTTTCCGTCCGTTGCTTTTGAATGCGATACGCAACCTTACTTACCAACCCCGTCGGGAAAAGTTTTGCACCTAAGCGCATCATTTTTACGCTGAAGCGCGGCACAATGTAAAACTTGCCCTTTTCCATTTTTTTGATGGCATACGCCGCCACGGCGGAACTATCCGCTTCGCTGCACTGAAAATTAACTTCCGCACGCTTACTGAAATTCGTAGCGACAGGCCCCGGGCACAACATACTGATACGCACGGCGGATTTTTCCTTTTTCAGTTCCACCCGCACGGCTTCCGTCAAGCGCACCACATAGGCTTTCGTTGCGTAGTACGTTGCCATGAGCGGCCCCGGTAAAAAGCCCGCTACGGACGCAACGTTTAGGATTTGCCCGCGATTGTTTTTTTTCATTCGCTTTAAATACTCTTTCATCAAAATATGGTAAGCGGTGACGTTAGTGCGAATCATTTTTAATTCCTTATCGAGATCCGTTTCCGTAAACAGCCCGCAATCGCCGAACCCCGCATTGTTGACCAAAATATCCACGTCGCCGATTTGTTCGCACAACTTTTTGCAATTATCCTCCACGGACAAATCCACGGAAACCGTTTGCACCGTGCTGTTCGGGCGTTCCGTTTCGAGTTGCGTTTTCAGTTCCTCGAGCTTGCTTAAGTCGCGTGCGACCAAAACCAAATCGTATCCCTTTCGGCTGAAAATTTTTGCCATTTCCTTGCCGATGCCCGACGATGCGCCTGTGATTAAAACTTTCATTTTTTCCTCCGTTCCGAACCTACTGCGGCAGTTCGTACTTTCCGTAAAATACTATACCATATTTTTCCGAAAATATCCCGTTTTGCGCTTTGAAACCATGAATTCGGTTTTTTTTAACAAGGAAAACAGGCACAAAACCTTTGTTTCGTGCCTGTTTTTTTGCGCCTAAAACCTACTGTTTAAGTTTCGGTTAACCTTACTTGCCTTTGTGTTACAACTCGCTGCTTTACTTTTGACTTACGTCACTGCCTTTTCGCTACGACTTGTCGTTTTTTTGCTTGCGTTTTCGCACGCCGTTTTTCGGCTTACTCCCTATGCTTGCGGGTTGTTTCGGTTTGCGTAACGCTTTCGGGCATTTTGGCTCATAGCCCTTTGCCTTGATGTTTTTCCGTGTGAAAACCCGTTCCGCCCCGAGGAAGGATTGCGCACGCCTACCCCGCGTTCCCTTGTTTCGGCCTTTGTTACATCACGGTGAAACCGTCCTTATCGTAAAGCACTTTGAAAATTTCAAATTCCTCACCGGTCAATGCATCCACGTACACAATAAAATCGTCCCTTTTGCCGGAGCAAAAAATTTCATAGCACAACCGTTCCGTTTTGCCGTCCGGCACTACGGCTAACGTTGTGGTGTTTTGCTTTAATTCAGGTCTCAAATTGTTTTCCGCCTGCGTTGCGGAAATCCGCGGTTGCGGGAGCCTACGTTCCTTGTGATTTACCCAGTAGGCAAAGGCATCCATTGCCCGCACCTTGCCGCTACGCGTACATACCAACATTTTTACCATATCCGGATAGACGGCGATTCCGTCCTGCTCGTAGGTCATGTTGACGTAATAACAATGGTCAATCGGTTGGGACACCCAATTGGCTTTGACGTTTAGCCCGCATTTTTTTGCAAAGTCCTCCGCAATTTCGATGCACTGTGCCTTGTTGAACTTGTCCGTTTCGTCCGCACCGGCTTCGTCGTAATTGTTTAAAAGCACCGGTCGTCCTTGCCCATCCACCTGCAAAAACACCTGCCCGCACTCCGTTTCCGCCTGAAAATTGTACACTGTGGCGCGTTCGTCCGACACCCGCTCCGTAAATTCAACCGCAATCGGACGGTAAGGCATTAAAAACTCCTTGCCTTTGGCTTCGGCGGCTTCCGCACCGATATCCGTCGCGGTGGTGAGCGTTTTGGATTTTTGATCCGAAAAAGGCCCGTCGTAAATCAACTGCGGATAATCGAAAGCGTTTTTACTCATTTCGTCGAATCCGCTTGTGATGTCGTTGTCCATGCCGCTCAATTCCTCAATGACGCCTGCCGCCCATTTTTGACTCATTTCCTGCAGGGATTCGGAAAATCGCCTTGCGCTTTTGTGCAAAGAAGTAAGGATTTCCTTTTCCTCCGCCGAAAGCGTTTTCCCGAAATGCAATTTTTTGCTGAGCGAACGAGCATAATCGTTTAATTGATTGACGAATTTTAAAGGTTTTTCCACCAGCACGGGTTGGAGCGGAAGTTCCGCTAAATTTCCCGCCGCACGATCCGTTTCCGCAATCAGTTCCGCCAAGTACAATGCTTGCGTGCCTTGTGCGTTGGATACTTCCGTTTTTGCCAAATTTACTTCGATGTTTTTTAAACTGTCGCTCAATTCCTCAAAATTTTTGCGGTACATTTGCTCCAACCGCAACGAGGCTTCGTCGCCGGACAACGCCTTTTTCCCTTTCCATTGAATTCCGAAATACACCGCCAATCCGGACGCAATGACCAACAACACGCCCAAAACGGTGATTGCAATACTTTTTTTCATACACCCCTCACAAACAAAACACGTGATTGCCGATTGTCGTTACAATTTTTCGCGAGCGAATCCACCGATTGGTTGCCGTTTTCGGGTTGTAGTAGTAAATGCACCCGTACGTCGGATCCCAACCGTTTAGGGCGTCCTGCGCGGCACGAATGCATTCGTCGTTGGTACCCATGTTGATTTGCCCGTCGTGAACGGCGGTAAACGCCCACGGCTGATAAATTACGCCGGAAATGCTGTTCGGAAAACTGCTGCTTTTTACGCGATTCAGCACCACTGCCCCGACGGCAACTTTGCCAACGTACGACTCACCGCGGGCTTCCCCGTAAATGCAACGCGCCAACAAGTACAAATCGCCGCTGCCGTTTGTCGTTACGCCCCCGCCGGTGCTACCGCTTTGCAACGTAATGCCGAGTTTTGCCGCCGTTGCCGTCCCCACGATTCCGTCCGGCGTGAGTCCGTTTTTTCGCTGAAAGTATTTTACGGCGGTTTTCGTTTCGCTACCGAAAATTCCGTCCACGTTGCCTTTGTAGTAACCCCAATTTTTTAGTTTTTGCTGAATCGTTCGCACCGTTGTGCCGGTGCTCCCCTGTTTTACCGTTGCGGCACTGATTTGCCCGACGGCAAACAGGACGAAAACCGCAAGCAACACGCACAAGGCGATTCGTAGTTTGTGTGTTTTTTTCATAACTCCTCCGTTTCCTGCCTACAGTTTGTGTTACTTTGACAAAAATATTTCCTCAGTTTACGGAAACTACGTTTTGGTTGTCGCAAGGCCGAAAAAACAGATTGACACAAATCGCTAAAAACCCGCTACTCCACTTTGTGTCAACGGTTTGTAGCCTCCGCTTTCGCGCCGTGCGGTTTTTCGCCCAACGTGTTGCATTAATGCGGCAAAACGCCGAAAAAAATCGCCGAACGGGTTGTTCGACGAAATTTTTGATGATTTTGTTTTTTTATGACGTTAGTCCCTTTGACGGA
>CAKPPA010000117.1 GCA_934177025.1 uncultured Clostridia bacterium | reverse complement strand
CCTTTAAGGCTTCCTCCGCCTGCAAAAACGTTTCCGCAATTACGACGCCTTTGCCCGCCGCAAGCCCGTCGTACTTGACGACAACGGGGTAACAGTTACGTTCGCGCACGTAGGAAAGTGCTTCCTCGTAATCCGTAAACGCACGATATGCCGCCGTAGGCACGTTGTACTTTTGCATCAGTTCCTTTGCAAATTCCTTGGAGCCTTCGATAAGCGCACTGTTTTGTTTCGGGGCGAAAATGCGAAGCCCTGCCGCTTCGAATGCATCCGCAATGCCGTTCATCAACGCGTTTTCCGGCCCGACAATCGTCAAGTCGATGGCGTTTTCCTTGGCAAATTTTACAAGCGCGGCATTGTCCGTTTCGGAAATCGGCACGTTTGTGCAAAACGTTTCCGTTCCGGCGTTGCCCGGGGCAATGAAAATTTCCCTGTTTGCGGAATCCTTTTTTAATTTTGTGCAAACGGCATGTTCCCTGCCGCCGCGACCGATAACCAATATCTTTTCCATTTTAATGCTTAAAGTGCCGAATATGCGTAAACACCATGGCGATGCCGTATTCGTCACATTTCTCCACGGACTCCATGTCCCTTTTTGATCCGCCCGGCTGAATGATTGCTTTTACGCCGTAACGGTGAGCCAATTCCACTACGTCCTTAAACGGGAAGTACGCATCGCTGGCAAGCAGCAATGCTCCCCCGTGCGCCGACGCTTGTTTTAACGCAAGTTCCGCACTGCCGACACGATTCATTTGCCCCGCACCGACACCGAGTACTTGCCGATCCCGCCCGACGACGATAGCGTTGGATTTTACGTGCTTTACCGCTTTTTGCAAAAACAGCAAATCCTGCCATTCCTGCTCCGTCGGTTTGACTTTCGTTACTACTTCGCACGTGAGTTCCGTTTCCGTCGAAACGTCCGATTCCTGCAGCAAAAGCCCGCCCGTGACGGAAACACAACGGAAATCCGCCTGTGCTGCGGCTACAAAATCACATTCCAAAACACGCAAATTCGGTTTTTCGCGAAGCACTTGCAACGCTTCCTCCGAAAAAGACGGAGCCACGACGATTTCCAAAAAGAGTTCCGTTAAGCGTGCCGCCAAGGCTTTTTCGACCGGACGATTTAGCACCACGATGCCGCCGAAAATGGAAACCGGATCCCCCTCGTAGGCTTTTTCAAACGCTTTTTCCACCGTATCCGCACTGGCGAGTCCGCAAGGATTCATGTGCTTGACCGCAACTGCCGTAGGTTCCGTGTAGTCGCGAATGATTTCCAATGCGGCGTTTGCGTCCTGAATGTTGTTGTAGGACAATTCCTTGCCGTTTTTTTGCACGGCGTTTGCCAAAGAATACGGTTCCTTGCGATAGGAACGGTAAAACGCCGCTTTTTGATGCGGATTTTCGCCGTAGCGCAGGGTTTGCACCAAGTCGTAAGTTAAGGTTAGTTTTTCCGGAAACTCCTCCTCCGTGAGGTACTCGGCAATCATTGCGTCGTAGGAAGCCGTTAAGCGGAACACTTTTGCCGCCAAGGCCTTGCGGAGTTCGTAAGAAGTGTCACCGTTTTGTTCGATTTCCGTCGCAACGCGGTCGTAATCCGCCGCGTCGGTAACGACGGTGACGAATTCATGATTTTTTGCGGCACTACGCAACATGCTCGGGCCGCCGATGTCGATGTTTTCGATTGCATCCTGCCGCGTGCAATCCGGTTTTAAAATTGTTTGACGGAACGGATACAAGTTGACGACCACCATGTCGATGAAGTCGATTTCGTTTTGCTTTAACGCTGCGCAATGCTCCGGATTGTTGCGAACGGCAAGGAGCCCACCATGCACTTTCGGGTGCAAGGTTTTGACGCGTCCGTCCAAAATTTCCGGAAAACCCGTAACTTCCTCGATGCCGACGCACGGAATCGCATTGCTTTCCAACATTTTTTTCGTGCCGCCCGTCGACACGATTTCGTACCCGCAACCGATTAGCCGTTTTACAAAAGGTACCAAACCTGTTTTGTCACTGACACTCACCAATGCTCTTTTCATACTTTCCCTTCCAATAATCTGTTCAGCGCATCGGCATACAACCGATGTTCCGTTTCGTGGATTTTCGCTTCGGTTTCCTCCAAGGTTAACCCGTCGATATCCACTGCGCGTTGCATTACGATTTTTCCGCAATCGATTTGATCGTCGATGAGGTGCACCGTAACGCCGGTTACTTTTACTCCGTAGCAGTAGGCGTCACGAATGGCGTGCGCGCCTTTAAACGCCGGAAGTAACGCCGGATGAATGTTGACGATTTTGTCCGGATACGCTTCGCGTAGCGTTTCGCCCACGATGCGCATGTAGCCCGCCAAACAAACCCATTCCGCCTGATACTGCTTTAAAATTTCAAGCATTTTTTGTTCCATCGCTTTTTTGGTCGGGAACGCTTTCGGATCCACAAACACTCCGTCGATGCCGAGGCGTTTTGCCCGTTCCAAGGCGTAGGCGTTTTCGCAATCCGTAATTAACACCGCAATTTTTGCCGCAACTTTACCCGAAGCACATGCGTTTGCCAATGCTTCGAAATTACTGCCGTTGCCGCTGGCAAACACCGCAAGGCGCGTCATACGATTTTTACTCCCGGTTCGTTCGTCACTTTGCCGATTACGTACGAGGCTTCCCCTTGTGCGGCAAGTTCCTGACGAATTTGCTCCGCTTCGGAAGGATCTGCCACCAGCACCAGCCCGATGCCCATGTTAAACACTTCGTACATTTCCTCGTGCGGAATTTCCCCGTACTTTTCCAAAAACGGGAAAATCGGCAACACCGGCCACGAGCCTTCCTCAATGAGGATGCCTTGTTCCTTTTTGATGCCGCGCGGCAAGTTTTCGACGAAGCCGCCGCCCGTAACGTGCATTACGGATTTGACGTTGCCTTTTTTGAGGAGAGGTAACACGGTTTTAACGTAAATCCGCGTCGGTTCCAACAACGTTTCGCCCAGCGAACGCGGCAACCCGTAGGATTCGTTTAAGTCAAAATCGTGATCCTTACGCACGATTTTGCGTACGAGCGAGTAGCCGTTGGAGTGTACGCCGCTCGACGGCAAGCCGATGAGTACGTCCCCCACGTTGACGTCGGAGCCGTCCAACAGTTGATCCTTTTCCACAATGCCGACGGCAAAGCCCGCAAGGTCGTAGTGCTTTTCGGCGTACATATCCGGCATTTCCGCCGTTTCGCCGCCCACCAAAGCACAGCCGGCTTTGACGCAACCGTTCGCTACGCCTTTGACAATTTGTTCGATTTTTTCCGGAAAGTTTTTCGGAATTGCAACGTAGTCCAGAAAAAACAACGGTTCCGCGCCTTGCGCAAGAATGTCGTTGACGCACATTGCAACGAGATCCTCCCCGATGGTGTCGTGACGATCCATTTCCTGTGCAATCAAAAGTTTGGTGCCGACGCCGTCCGTTCCGCTGACGAGAACGGGATTTTTGTAGTTCAGTTGCGTTAGATCGAACATTCCGCCGAAGGAGCCGATTCCGCCCATCATGCCCGTTCTGTTCGTGCGTGCCACGTGCTTTTTGATTCGATCCACCGATTCGTAACCTGCGGTAAGGCTAACCCCCGCGCTTTGATATTTTTTCGACATAATACTCTCCCTTTTATTTTTTCTGTTCGTAGACCGGAGGCAAAACTTCCTTGCCTTTGACAGGCACCGGATATTCCCCCGTGAAGCAAGCGCGACAAATATCCGGAATGCCGACGCTTTCCACCAAACCTTCCGCACTTAAATAACTTAAACTGTCGGCACCGATGAGTTCGCGAATTTCCTCCACCGAGCGAAAATGCCCGATGAGTTCGTCGTACGTTTCGGTGTCCACACCGTAGTAGCACGGATGCAG
>CAKPPA010000116.1 GCA_934177025.1 uncultured Clostridia bacterium | reverse complement strand
GCGGGTGCCGCCTCTCGACAGCCTTCATATATTACCACTCCTCCTCCCTTTATGTCAACTACTTTTTTATAGATTTTCATTAATTTTCCTATGATTTTTTCGAACATTCTTTTTTTCGTTCCGCTTTTTCCGACTTTTCGGCGAAAAATCCCTCTTTGTCCTTCCTCCGCCCCGTTTTGCAATGCGTAAAAAGTCAAACTGCCCGTAAAAAAGGCTCCTTTTTTGGTTTCATAACGACAAAAAACATCGGCAAACGAAATTTTCGTTTGCCGATGCTATTATCTTTTTTGTCATTCCCACAAAATATACTATTTGAAAAGGATACTTTTTCCCTTATTCCTTTTACTTCCTTTAAAAAACTTTTTTTAAAAGAAACTTTTTCCGCAAAAAGGCTTTTCCTTTTACCGCGACGGTTCTGCAAGGCGTTCCTTTTCGTTTTCCTCTGCCAAGCGCACCATAAATGCTGCCGCATCCCTTGCCGCATTCGGGCGGCGCAAACGTTCGATGTTTTCCTTCAACGGCTCCAACTTCGTTGTGTCGGAAAGGTACTCCTTTAGGATTTTTCCGAAATTTTTGCGTTTGTCGATGTAAATTGCGGCATTTTGTTCGGTCAGGAATTTCATGTTGTCGTACTCCTGCGCCGGAGGTTCGTTTACCACGATAATCGGCAAGCGTTTGTTCAATGCTTCGCACACCGAAACACCGCCGACTTTCCCCAAAATGCAATCGGAAGCGTCCATGAGTTCGTCCACCACCGTGGAATAGCCGAGATTCAGCACTTTTTTGCTGATTTTATCCTTTTCGAGCAGGGCGTCCACTTCCTTTTTGCTTTTTTCGTTCCTGCCGTTGACGAGAATGATTTGGAAGTCCGCATCGATTTCGTCCAACTGCTTCAGTAGTTTTTTGTTGTTGGCAACACCGAAACCGCCGTTCATTACCATAAGCGTGGTGCGGTTTTCGTCCAAACCGAGTTTGCGGCGCGCCGCCTTTTTATCCCCCTCCAAGGAGAATTTGGACGCCACGGGAAGCCCCGTTTCCACCAACTGCTTTTTTTGATAGCCTTTGTACTCCAACGTTGCGTCGAAAGCACTGTTCGGCGTCAACAAATAATCAAGGTCAATCACCGTTTCCCAATACGGATGCACCGTGAAGTCGTGCAAAATGCTTACCGTTTTCATTTTGCGATTCGGGAATTTTTTGCGATAATCCCCAATCAACCGTGCGCTGTAAATGTGCGTGCAAAACACCACGTCCGGCTGATACTCCTCGATTTGGCGATAGATTTCCTTTTTTACGGTGGAAATCATGCCGTTGACCGGCGTGTGCTCCCGCTTCATCGGATTACGTTTTTGCAGGGAATGATAACTTCCCGTTAAAAACTTTTTCATATGCTTACATGCGTAAATGTACAAATCGTTGGAAATAAACTGACGCAGCTTGTCCTTTTTTAAAATGTCGATCATTTTGTTTTCGATGCCCATTTCATTCAACTGTTGAATCACTGCTTTTGAAATTGAATTATGTCCTTCCCCCGCCGTAACGGATAATACCAAAACTTTCATAAATCCCTCTTTCGGAAATTTTTCCTTTTTGCCGCAGGCTACCCAGTCAGCGGCATTAGCGTACCATACTTTTGACGGAAAGTCAATGCTTCCGAAATCCGCCGCGGCGGTTTTTCCGCAGGTTTTTCGCCGCCGCCGAAGTTTAAATCATCAAAAAAAGGAGTGGCATTTACGCCCCCTCCTTTTTCATACGCACGGTTTCGTTCCGCACAAAATGCTATGCTTGTTCCGTCGTCGATTCCTCCGTGTTTTTTACAACTTTTTTCCCGACGGAATGCAAGGCTTTTAAAAATGCATCCTTCCAAAAATAATCGTAGGACTGCACGTCCTCCCCAAGATAAGCCGAAACGTCGCACAACTCCTCCCAACTCACCAGCGAAAGGGATTTTCGCTTTTCGGGGATTTTGCGTGTTTTTTGCGTACTCGAAATGCGCCGTGCCTCCTCGATGGTTAGTTTTGTCCAGCCGTTTACCAAATGGAATGCACACCAGCGCATATGTTCCTCCTGTGCGGCGCGTAAATCCAACGCTTTCGGCAGTGCTTGTAAATCCGCCTCGGGGCGTGCATCCGCAAAATCCGCCGTCGTTAAGGAAAGCGAAAATAGTTTTGACGGAATCGCCAGCCCGACCGCGCGGTTGGATTCCTTTGTAAATTCGTCCAATTCCTCCCACGATTTTGCCTGTTTCGGATTCCCTTCGCCGTAAGCCGCATTGACGCATTTTGCGAACGTATCCAAAAATTCGTGAATTACAACGTCGTAATTGAAAATTTCGCTTTCGTTGCCAAACCCTTCCAAATGAATGCCCGCATTCGTGACGGAGTGTAGCAACGCTGTGTTTTGCTCGTTGCGAATGTGGCAGTAAACGTCCGCTTGAATTTCGTCGCATTTGGAAAGATATTCGTAAACGGAGTTGGCGATTTCGACGTTTGTTTCGTCCGTCCCGAGTGTTACGACAATGTAATTGTTCGGCTTTAAAATGTCCTTCAAACTGTCGAAAAATTCGGCGGAGTAGACGTCGGTTTTCAAATAATGAATGTTGTCGCACCCGATGAGCCCCGGGTACTTAAAGCGGTAAAAGCCGCGGCTGTCCGAGCGATCCAAAATAGTGACGGAAAGCGGAATATCCCGAAACTGATTTGCGATAAAAGCGTTTTTAAACACTTCGTTGCCGGTGCGCCCCATGCCGAGAATGACAAGATTAATCCCCTTGTCGGTTTCCGTTTCGTAAGCCGTGCGGAAACAAGGGTGTTTTTCCATCAACATTTTTGCCGCAAGGTCGTGCGCTTTTACAACGTGAACGTTTTTGCGTTTGAGATAAATCGAGCCGGCGTACTCCTCCCCCGTAAGGACGTAAAACTCCGCATCGGTATCGGCAGCGAACTTTTTGGCAAGGTTTAAATTGACTTCGCTGGCGTTATCCAAACAAAGCACTTTCAGCGAATGCTTTTTGAGGAGAGGGAACGCATCGGTAAACACTTTTTCGTCCCCGTGCCGACGCGCCGTGTAAAGATAAAACTTTTCCTGCCGCAGGCGAAGCGCCTTTTTTTTGTTTTCGTCCGTTTGCGCAAACTGCTCCAAGGCAAACACAATGAGTGCGTTCGGCTCCTTTTCGTGCACGGACATTGCCATGTGAATGGATTTGTCGTTAAGCGTCGTAAAGGCGTACGCCTTGCCTCCCTTATGAAAAAACAGCCTTAAAATGCAAAGCGTTTTATAGGAAAGGAAGGACAACAACGTTAAACTGTACAAACAATATCCGCTCGCCAAAAACAGATAGTACACAACTTTGAACCACGTGCTGCCCGTCAGCACCCCAAGCGAAGCGAATTGATCGTTAAACACCAAAAGCCCCGCCGTGTAGGAAAAGGACTTAACGAGAGCAATCAAATAGTCGAGCGCAAGGACGTCCGCCGATTGCATCAGCGAATAAATTTGTGCGCCCGCAATCAGGATGTAGCCGAAAATCCAAACGCACGCCAATGCAACCAGATAGCGTTTTTTGCTTTTTTCAAAAAACACTATGGCAAGCGACACCCCCGCAACGAACAGCACGACGATTGCCGCCAATTTTAAAAGCGTCATAATTCCCCTCCGCAATTTTGCACACCCGGGCACAAAAAGTTGTTTTCATAGGTGTCCTTCAAGCGGAACACGCCGTTCCAATTTGCATTCGGCAACGTGAAATAAATCCTGTCGAATTCCCCGCTTTTGGAAACGGACGGCTCCAAATCCAACGAGCGCAAAAATTCCATTAATGCTTCCGTTTGCTTTCCGTCCGCCGACTCCGCAAAAATTTTAAAGCAAGTGCCGTGTTTGACGTGAAGCGGAATTAAAAACTCAATATTGT
>CAKPPA010000115.1 GCA_934177025.1 uncultured Clostridia bacterium | reverse complement strand
ATCGAAGCCGGCCGTTGCCATCAGCACCGGCGGGTTAAACACCGCTAAAATTTTCAACTTCGAGTTCGGCATTCCGAAAGGGGACAAAGGCGACACCGGTCCGCAAGGCGTACCGGGGCCGAGGGGGCAAAGCGGTGTAACGTTTACCCCGTCCGTCAATGCGCGAGGCGATTTGTCGTGGACGAATAACGGCGGATTGGAAAATCCCGCGACGGTAAACATCAAAGGCCCGAAAGGGGATGCAGGCTTGCCCGACAACGTCGTAACGACAAGCAGCGTGAACCTTGGAAATGCGTGGACGATTGCGGTAAACGGCAGTACGTTAGAATTTCGTTACAACGGCAGTGCCAAGCTAACGCTGACAAGCGACGGCATTTTGAATTTAACGTAAGGAGGAAAAGATGGGAGCATTTAAATCCGACGGCGTAGATATTCGTACGGAAATGGAGCCGTACCTTTCGGGTTCCAACGTCAATTCCGCTTCGTTGCCGTTTCAATTAGCGGGCGTGGCGGCGGACAGCGGCTATGCCAAAAGTTTTACCGATGAAAAATTGCACGAAAGGGCATCGTTCGGCAAGTATTCCGCTCCGTCCGTTTTCGTGGCGAAAAAAGGCTATTTGCCGTCAAAAACACTGTTAACAAGCATTTCGAGTGCATCAACCCACTACTTGGTGTACGACTCCGCAACGGACTCGTGGTATTTGTCCTCCACCTTGGGGAGTGCGTCGGGCGTTCGCTTGTCCGCAAACGGCAACCGCCGATTGTTTCACGCGGTGCTTGTCGGCGGCGGAGGAGGCGGAGGCGGCGGACGTGCCGGCGGCAACTCCGGCGGTGGCGGTGGGGGCGGTGCGACCTTCATCGGCTATCTGTTACTCAACACCGGTGCCGATTCGGAGGATTTTCCGACGAATACGAAAGTGGTTGTCGGCGCAGGCGGTGCTACGGCGGAATGGGGTGTCGACGGCAGTAACGGAACGTCCACCCGCATTGCTACCCCGACCGGCACCAATCGGCTCCTTGCCATGGGCGGCAACGGAGGTACGGGCGGCGACAACGCCGATCCGGGGAAGGGCGGCGCAACGCAGGACTACGTTTACTACGTGTCGCCCGATTATTTTTTAAAATCCGTCGCAGGTGGAGCGGGCGGCGATCAAACGAAAGTCGGCACGCAAGTCGTTGGCGGCAGTATGTTTGAATTGCGTCGGTTTTGCGGTCCGGACGTCATTAGCGTAAGCTACTCCGGCGGCATCGGCGGTGCGGCACCGCAAGCAAACGGTGGCGGCGGCGGAGGGGCATCGGCATTCGGCAAAGGCGGCGATGCCGGTGCAAACACGACGGCAGGCACAAAAGGTTCGGGCGGAGCGGGCGGCGGAAACGCGTGGCTGCAAGGCAACCCCGGTTCGGTCGGCGGCGACGGCTATTTTGCGATTTATTACTAGGAGGCAGGTATGGCAATTTTGGATACGGACGGAACCTACGTCAAACTCAATTACGAAAATTGCGGCGTGGTAGGCGGCAAGGTGTACGCGGAGTTTTTCACCTATCAAAACGAATGGGAGCGGTGTAAGGAAAAAGCACGGCAAAAGGATTGGGCGGTGTTTCAAAACCGCTGTGCGGAAAAATGCGGGGAACTGTACCGCGCCGGACAGGAAAAATGGAATTATCAAACCAAGTCGCAGGCGGAAATCGAAGCGGATCCGCAGTTTCGTAAGGATTGCGCCGCCTACGGCAAACTGACGGAATTTTTAAGCCGATTTGAGGAAAACGTGTTTCGTTCCTTTGGCGAAGCGGCGGAAGTTTTGTCGGACGACGTTGTGGAGGAACTTCGCGACCTCGGGTTCGATCCGGTTTGGACGACGGACCCCGTGCGCCGCAACGGAAAAGTCGTGGTGTGCTGCGGCGATTACGACATGTTGTCGGGCGGCAGGCTGGACGAGGAGTTTTTTTACAACCGCTTAAAAAGTCAAATGTCGGAAAGCGTGCAAAACGTTTAATCGGTAGATTTTTGTGACGTTTTGAAAAAACGCAGAATAAACTAACATCGGGGGAAAGCATGAAAACAAAATCGTCGCAGGAATTACAAAAGGAACAGGAATTACAAAAGGAAAAAGAGTCGCTAAAACAAAAACTTCGGCAAAGCGATGCGATTTTCATTCAAAAAATCGAATACGAAACGGTAGGGAAGTCGCTTGACGTCGATTTTGTTGCGCTCCACAAACAGCGGGAGCGGTTGCGAAAGCGCATCGACGAAATTTCGCGGCTTTCGGGAGGGGAGTAATCCCCTTCTTTTTTTGCGAAAAAATCCTTGGTAAAAGTTACGCTTTTCGGGGGCGGCGTGCGGCGAATTTTTTTAAAAAGGGGAAAGAATCGAAAAAAAACAAAAAACCTTTGGTGTTTTTGCGAAAAACGAAAAACCGCACCGAAATTTTTCAAAATTTGCGCAAAAAAAAAGTCAAAAAGGCGAAAAAAAGGCAATTGTTTGCTCGAAAAACGGATTTTAGCAAAAACCACCGCTATTGACAGTGTTGAAAAAAGGGGGTATAATTTTTTCGTAAGGAGGATATTATGGCGAAAAGAAAAACGAAAAGCAAGTCTCTACTTTTAACAGTGATAGCACTTCTGTGCGGAGTGCTGGTGATTGTGGGCGTAATCGTACCGTTCCTTGTGTCGACGCGTGTGGTTATCGGAACGACGACGGGCTCGACGTCCATCGGCGGATTCGATTTGATGAACGCATTGTTCTCGGGCGATGACGCTTTGACGAGCGAAAACGTATCGGTAATGTATGCATGGAGATTGATGAACAACGACACGGTCGGCGCGGCAACGAAAACTTTGGCAGTTTCGGCACTTGTCGGATTCATTGCGGCGGCACTCGGCGTTGTTGCGGGCGTGTTGAAACTGGTTTTGAAAAAAGCAAAACTGTGCGCGCTCGGAATGAAAGCATGCTTTGCATTGTGCTTTGTATTTTCCGTCATCGGTATGATTTGCGGATTCGTCATTGCAGGTAACACCGGTGTGGACCTCGGCATTGCAAAAGTGACGAATGCAGTCGGTGTCGGTGTGTATTTGGCACTGGTTGGCGCATTGGGCGCAACGGCAGCATCTGTTCTCGAAAAGTAAGGGAAACGGCAGTTCGGCGGGTTACTTGTGTGATCCGCCGATTTTGCTATTTTGCGAAATTTTTTAAACAAAAGGGGCTCGGAGGGGGAGCCTTAGGTTCGGGGAAATGAGAGAAAAACTTAACACTTTTTTAAACAGTGATTTTTTTATATGGGTGATTGCGCTACTTGTCGGCTTGGTGTGGGGGCTGAAAGTCGAGCTTGTCGGCTTAATTTGCCTTGCGGTGTTGGCGTGTACCTTTTTGTTGGCAAATCGGATTCGGCCTGCCATTAGTTTACTGGTGCTGGTGTCCTTTGCGCCTACGTTTACGCAAATTCCGGGGGAATACAACCGCGGGGACATTCAACTCGGCGGCGACTATCTCATCGGGCTGATTTTACTGGTTGCGGCGTTTACTGCGGCAGTGATTTGTTGTGCGGTGCGACTTGTGAAAAGTCGCAAGGAATTGCCGAAACAAAACAGCCTTTCGGATAGTTTTGTCGTTTGCATGCTGGTCATGCTGCTTTCCGGTGCGTTTACCGAAAAATTCAATTTTGCACAAAATTTATTCTCCTTGTCGGCCATGGCGGCACCGTTTGCGGTGTATTTGTTGTTTCGGCTGGATCGTGCGGAAGGCTTCGATCGGTTTATTGCCAAGCTGATTTTTGCGGCGGGGGTTTTGGTCAGTGCGGAATTGTGCGTGTACTATTGCGGTGTGGATTCCTTGCTGAGTGCAATGCAAAACAAAGCGATAAATCTCGGGTGGGGCATCAGCAACAACATTGCTACCGTGCAGGCAATGGGCGCGGT
>CAKPPA010000114.1 GCA_934177025.1 uncultured Clostridia bacterium | reverse complement strand
TCATTCGTAGTCCGTTAAAATTTAAACAAGTGCCGCATTTGAAAAACCGTACGTCATTTTTTACCGTACGGCGGCAAAACGAGAATTTTCGGAAAATCAGGACGGATTTCCCTGCAATTGCCTGCCACGCAGGATAAGTTCCGTCAAAAGATTTTCGCACGCGCCTTTTAGTTGCTTTGCACAGGCGGTGTACACTGCAAGGTCGCCGCCGTAAGGATCGCAAATTTCGCCGCAATCCGTCAATTCGGAAAACGTAAAAACGTTTGGAAAGGCGGACAATGCTTGCTTATGCGCTTCCGTCATGCAAATCACAATGTTGCTGGAACGAATCATTTTTTCCGTTAACGGACGTGCTTTTTTGGAGGACACGCGAATGCCCATGGCCTTTAACGCCTCTTTCGCGTTTGCTTCGATTCCTTCCGCAACGACGTGTAGCCCCGCAGAAGAAACTTTTACGTTTTTGACCTGCGCTTGTTTCAAAAGTTTTTTGAAAATCAGTTCCGCCATCGGCGAACGACAGGTGTTTCCCGTGCACACGAATAAAATTTTGATCATACTAAAATTCCTTGCCGCCCGCCGATTTTTTCAGGCGGTTCAGCACACTGTTTCCGATGGACGTACCATCCGCCCAAACGGCGATTAGCACGTCGTACTCCTTTTCGCACTTCCTTAACAACGAAAACACGTTCCGTGCCCCTTCCCGCGCGTTGCGCCCGAGCGACACGCACGGCAAATCCTGAAGTTGAAGTGCCGTTTGCTCCAAACAAAGCACGGCACGCCGCCCCTGAAGTTGCATATATTTTTCGCGGATTTTTTCCGTGTTTCCGTCGGTGTTGAGCCACACGGGAATTTCCGGTGCGTAGTGCCGATAGCGAATTCCCGGGGAGTTCATCGTGCGATCGAAGCGATTCGGCACGATAACGGGTTTTTGAAGGACTTTTTCGATTTCCTCCGCCGTGACGATGCCCGGGCGAAGCAGCAACGGTTCGCCCCGCGACAAATCCAACACGGTGGATTCAATGCCGACTTCGCAGTTTTTGCCTTTTAAAATGCAAGGAATTTTTCCGTCCAAATCCTGCAAAACATGCTCGGCTGTGGTAGGGCTCGGCCTCCCTGAAGTGTTGGCACTCGGTGCCGCAATCGGCACCCCGCAAGCATTTAAAAATTGTCGCGCTTCCTCCGACAGCGGCATACGTATCCCTACGGTTTGTAAGCCTGCCGTCACGACGTCGCAAATTTCCGGACGTTTTTTTAACACAACGGTTAAACTGCCCGGCAAAAACGCATCGATAATTTTTTCCGCATCCGGCGGAATTTCCGCCGCTACGGACGGAATTTGTTCCTTGCTTCCGATATGTACGATTAACGGATTGTCCTGCGGGCGGCCTTTTGCCACAAAAATTTTACGCACGGCGGTTTCGTTGAACGCGTCGGCACCGAGGCCGTACACCGTTTACGTAGGGAATGCCACGATTTCCCCTTTTCGAATTAATTCTGCCGCGTAAGGAATGCCCTCCGCAAGTTCCATAACATAAGTTTTCATAACACGATTATATCACAAAATTTCGGTTCCGTACATTTCAAAAACCGACAAATTTACTACTCCTGCCCCACTTTTTTTTAAATCGCTTTGCGGAGTTATTCGTACTTCGTTTCGCAATGTTCGCAAACGCCGTTTTTTCCGACGGAGCCGCCACAGTTTGCGCAAAGGAAGGAACCGTCCTTTTCCGCTACTAGCTTTACCTTAACGATTTTGCCTTCCGTCAAACGGTAGTCGTTGAGATTGCCGCTTTCACGCAGCATATGAAACGTTTCCAAAATTTTTTGTTGCTCCGCCTCCGTCCATTCGGAAAGGAGCCACACGTCCTTTTCGTGAATTCCCTTTAAAAACAAAGTGAACGGGCGCACGTTTTGCGTCCTGCCGGACACCGCCATAACCACCACGGTAGAAGCACCGAACAACACGATGCCGACAATTAAAAACAACGGGCCCTTTTTCAACGCAAGTGCCACGACGATGAGTACTGCCGCCGCCAGCATCATGACGGAAGCAACTGCAGTTGCAACTCGCATCGCCGTTGCATAACCTTTTAAATTTTTACGCAACACTTTTTTAGTTTGTTCCTCGTTTTTCTTCTTCATTTTTTTCCTCCGCAACTGACGAACTCCTTTGGTTCAGAATCCGATTAATGAGTAGCGCAAACGTAATGCCGGAAATAAAGCAACTGCAAAAATCCGCAATCGGCTCCGCAAAGAACGCACCTTTCCACCCGAAAAACATCGGTAACACCAACGTACAGGTAAGCATGACGACGATTTTCCGCATCAGCGACAGCGTAACCGCAACTTTCGGCACGTTGAGTGCCGTCATGGAATCCACACAAGCGTACTGCACCGATAGGAAAAAGATCATCGACGTGTAAACGCGAATGCCCCAAACTGCGATTTCAGCCACGTCCTGACGGTTGGTGAAAATCGCCACGAACAAATGCGGAATGGCCTGCGCAAAAATCGTCATAATGCCTGTAAAAATCAGGCACAGAATCAACATTCCGTAAAACCCTTGCTTTACACGCGTCCGATTGCGTGCGCCGTAATTGAAACTTAAAATCGGAGAACAACCGCCCGTGATGCCGCTCATCGGCATGGTGATGATTTGCATAAAACTAATTACGACCGTTGCTGCCGCCAGCAGCAAGTCCCCTTGTGCCTCGCCGCCGTAACGCTGCAACACGGCGTTAAACACAATGATTAGCAAACTGTCCGTAAACACAATGACAAACGGCGACAAACCGTTGCGCATCACGCGGCTGACAAACCGCCACTCCGGCTTTCGCAGGCGAATGCGCACGTGCGTTCGCTTGCCGATTAAAAACACTACCACCCAAACGCAACTGCAAAATTGCGCAATGACGGTGGCGATTGCTGCGCCTTTGACGCCAAGTCCAAACACAAAGATAAACAACGGATCGAGCGCAATATTCACAACTGCCCCCAAAAGTACGGTCATCATTCCGATTTTGGAAAACCCTTGACAAGTGATGAAGTTGTTTAGCCCCAACGACAACAATGCAAAAATACTGCCTAAAATGTAAATCGTGAGATAGTCGTTGGCATAAACAAAGGATTTGTCGCTCGCCCCGAACAGGTGCAACATCGGGTTTTTGACGCACAAAAAAAACACCGTTACGGCGACGGAAAACACGCCCAACGTCCAAAAGCAATCGGACAAAATTTTTTCCGCCGTGTCGCGATTGCCTTCGCCTAATTTCATTGCCATAAGCGGGGCACCGCCCAACCCGAACAAAAAACTAAAGGACGTAATCAGCGTTACGACAGGGCCGCAAACGCCGACACCCGCTAAGGCCAAATCACCGTACTCCGGTATGTTACTGATGTAAATGCGATCCACTATGCTGTAAAGCACGTTGACAAATTGTGCCAACATGGACGGAATTGCCAATCGCAACACCAAGGGGAGCATTTTGTCCCTTCCTAAATCGTTTTCCTTTGCAACCCTTTTCATTTCACTTTTCATTGTAGTAATATTCCTGCCTTTGTCAAACGTTTCCCGACAAAGATTTCCTTTTTTGATCATTCTTTACGGAATCCCCTTTTTGTTTTGCGGAATAACCTTTTTAAGACCCGACGGGAAAAATCACAAAACCCCGCAACGGAATAATTTCAAAAAATCTACCGAAAAAAACTTGACAACAAAACCGGAAAGTACTATGATAATTGCGGTGTAAATATTCCTCAGTAGCTCAGCGGTAGTAGCGTTCGGCTGTTAACCGAAATGTCGTAGGTTCGAATCCTACCTGAGGCGCCAAGTGTGATGGTCTATAAGTCTTTTCTTATAGACCATCATTTTTGCATTTTCAGGGGCATTTTTGCCCCTTTTTGAGCAATTTCATAGCAAATCATTAGAC
>CAKPPA010000113.1 GCA_934177025.1 uncultured Clostridia bacterium | reverse complement strand
CGTTTGGGTACTTTACCGCTGTTTTCCTTGCGTTTTACTGCCCGAAAACGTTAAAAAAATCGCTTTGTGCGGTAATCAACCTCCTTGCGGGCATTCCGTCGGTGGTGTACGGATTTTTCGGCATTGTGTTTTTGCTGCCGCTACTTGCAAACGTTGCACCGAACAACGGCAGTGGGCTTTTGGCGACGTCGATCATCCTTGGCATTATGATTATGCCTACGGTGGTTTCGCTTTCGCGCACAAGTTTGGAAGCCGTGCCGACAAGCTATTACGAAGGCTCCTTGGCAACGGGGGCGACGCACAGCGAAACGGTGTTTCACGTAATGTCGCCTGCCGCGCGTTCGGGCATTGCCGCATCGCTTGCGCTAGGAGTCGGGCGCGCCATCGGCGAAACGATGGCGGTCGTGATGGTTGCGGGCAATTCGGTGGCGTATCCCGACGGATTGTTTTCCTCCTTTCGCGTCCTTACGGCAAACGTCGTGTTGGAAATGGGCTATGCCGGCGAACTGCAGGAAGGGGCGTTGATTGCAACGGGAACGGTGCTGTTGGCGTTTATTTTGGTCGTCAATTTTGTTTTTCACCTTGTGTCGAAAAAAGCGGTGGTCGGCGTTACCGCAAAACAAAGGAAAACAAACGACGCAAGGACGCCGAACGCTTTGACGCGCGGATGCAAACGCCTGAAGGAGGAATACGGCGCGTTTGCGCACAAAATCCATTCCGCCGAAATCGGCAAGGGCTTTGCCGTGGGGGCGGGCGTTTTGGCGACGGCGGTGCTTGCGCTTGTTATCGGGTTTATTTTCGTCAAAGGACTCCCCGCATTGATTCACAATCCCTCCTTAATTTACGGCACCTACGAATTCGGCGGCAAAGTTACCATCCTTCCGGCGATTGTTACCACGCTTTACACGGTGGGGCTAAGTTTGATTTTTTCTGTGCCGATCGGCATTATGACGGCGATTTTCCTAAACGAGTACACCAAGCGGAAAAACTTTTTCCTAAAAAGCATTCGCATGGCAATCAACGTGCTTTCGGGGGTGCCGTCCATTGTTTACGGGTTGTTCGGCATGATTACGTTTAAGCAGTGGTTCACCGGCACAAGTAGCATTATCGCCGGCGTTTGCACGGTAAGCATCATGCTCCTTCCGACGATTGTTTGCGCCACGGAGGAAAGTTTAAAATCCGTGCCCGACACGTTGCGGGAGGGGAGTTTGGCCATGGGTGCCGGCAAACTTCGCACGATTTTTAAAATCGTGCTGCCGAGCGCGTTACCCGGCATCCTTTCCGCCGTGATTTTAACCATGGGGCGTGTCATTAGCGAGTCGGCACCGTTTTTGTACACTATGGGGTCGGTAATCGGCGGCATTCCGAAGCACGTTACGGACAGCGGCGCAACGCTTGCGGTAGCGTTGTACCAACTTTCGGGCGAAGGGTGGTACATGAACGAGGCTTACGCAACGGCAGTGGTACTCATTGTAATTGTGCTTACGCTCAACCTTGTTGCCGAATTCATCGGGACGAAACTATCCAAAAAACTCGGCGGCACAACGGGGCAAAAAAGTTTCTTTTCCAAATTGAGAGGGAATAAAAATGGCAAAAAAACAAAAAACAACGCTTGAATTCGGGCAAACGATTTCCGTAACAAACGCAAACTTGTGGTATGGCGATTTTCAGGCACTCAAAAACATCGACATCGAAATCCCGCAAAAGCAAGTAACGGCGTTTATCGGCCCGTCGGGGTGCGGAAAATCCACGTTTTTAAAATGCTTTAATCGCATGAACGACCTTGTGGACGGGTGCAAAGTCGAAGGGAAGTTTTTGATCGGCAACGTGGACGTTTACGGCAAAATCGACGTCAACGAACTGCGTCGTAACGTGGGCATGGTGTTTCAAAAACCAAACCCGTTTCCGATGAGCGTGTACGACAACGTGGCGTACGGGCCGCGCACCGTCGGCATTCACAAAAAAGCACAACTGGACGAAATTGTGGAAAAGTCCTTAAAGGACGCCTCGATGTGGAACGAACTTAAGGATCGGTTGGATAAATCCGCCATGGGGCTTTCGGGCGGGCAACAGCAGCGGTTGTGCATTGCGCGTGCCTTGGCGGTGAAGCCGAAAATTTTGTTGATGGACGAGCCGACCAGCGCGCTGGACCCGATTTCCACCGGCAAAATCGAGGAACTTTGCGACGAACTCGCTAAAACGACGACGATTGTCATTGTGACGCACAACATGCAACAGGCAACGCGCATTGCCGACAAAACCGCCTTTTTCCTCCTAGGGGAATTGGTGGAATTCGGCAGTACGGAGCAGATTTTTTCGTCGCCTGTCGACAAACGTACCGAAAACTACATTACGGGGCGGTTCGGTTGAGCTAAGGAAAAGCGGCGTAGCGTTTTTTCGGAAACACTTGCAAAAAGGAGAAAAGAAAGATAAACTATGAGTATACGAAACAAGTACGAACAGGAATTGAGCCTAGTGTTTCACAAACTTGTTGCCATGTGCCACGACACGCAAATCGCCATCGAAAAGGCGATGGAGGCGTGGAAGCACTTGGATAGATCCCTTGCCGAAGAAGTGATGAAAGAGGACAAAAACATCGACGACGCACAACGGGAAATCGAGCAGGATTGTTTGAAAATTTTGTTAATGGAAAACCCTGTGGCAAGCGATTTTCGCGACGTGTCGGCAGCCCTGAAAATGATTACGGACTTGGAGCGCATTGCGGATCAGGCGGCGGACATTGCGGAAATCAGTTTGCAGTTTCCGAGCGACAAGTTGGTTGCGGAGCCGAAGCACGTCGA
This sequence comes from uncultured Clostridia bacterium, assembly GCA_934177025.1. Taxonomy (GTDB): domain Bacteria; phylum Bacillota; class Clostridia; order Christensenellales; family CAG-314; genus CAKPPA01. The sequence continues at coordinate 1,155 of CAKPPA010000113.1, read as the reverse complement.
ACTGATGTCCAAACTTGCCGTCGGCATGGTGAAGGACGGCGTAGCAAGTTACATCAACCGCGATTTGGACGTTGCGCGTAGCCTCGACAAACGGGACGACCGCGTGGACGAATTGTTTGAAACGGTGAAAAAGGATTTGGTGGAAAACATCAAACAAAATCCCGAAAACGCCGAACAGGCAATTTTGTTACTGATGATTGCAAAGTACCTCGAGCGTATCGGCGACCACGCCGTGAACATCGGCGAGTGGGCGGAATACGCGGTTACGGGGCATCGGCAAAGTTAAAAATCAACGCTTTACGGAGTGATTATGGAAGAAAAACGACTGATTTATGCCGTGGACGACGAAGCGTCCATACGTGAGGTTTACGACTACGCACTGAAAAGCACCGGCTTTTTTGTGGAGTGTTTTGCCACGGGCGAGGAGTTTTTAAACGCGCTTGCGCAGCGGAAGTGCGACCTTGCGATTTTGGACATTATGCTGGACGGCATGGACGGGTACGAAATTTTAAAGGCAATGAAAAGCGATGCGAGGACGAGCGACATCCCCGTGATTATGGTGTCGGCAAAATCGACGGAAATCGACAAGGTGCGGGGGCTGGATTTGGGTGCGGACGATTACCTTGCAAAGCCGTTCGGCGTGCTGGAGCTTGTGGCGCGCATTAACGCAAAATTTCGCAAAACCAAAAACACGACGTTCACGTTTCGGGACATTTCGATTTGCGATGCGGTGCATTCCGTTACCGTTGCCGGTGAGGAAAAGAAACTCACGTTAAAGCAGTACGAACTTTTGAAACTATTGGTGCAAAACGCACAAAACGTGCTGTCCCGCGATGCACTGCTGGATGGCGTTTGGGGCGAAAACTATGGGGAAACAAGGACGCTTGACTTGCACGTGGCGGAGCTGCGAAAAATCCTTTCCCGATCCTCGGCGCAAATCGAAACCGTGCGCGGAGTGGGTTACATTTTAAAATGAAAAACAAACTTGTGTTATTTAACGTTTTGATTTTAGCCGTTGCATTGCTGGCGATTTTTGTTTCGGGTTTGTGCGTGGCGCGCGACGAACGGTTTGACGAGGCAAAAAAGGAAATTGTCGACGTTGCGAAAATTTATGCCGCAAACTACAACGACAACGTAACGGAAAACGTGCCGCCG
>CAKPPA010000112.1 GCA_934177025.1 uncultured Clostridia bacterium | reverse complement strand
GGACGGCATTGTCACGGTAACCGACGATGAAATTGCCGCGGCAGTTTTAGCTCTACTTGAAAAGGAAAAACTCGTAGCCGAAGGAGCCGGTGCAACGGCAGTTGCGGCGGCGATGTTTGATAAAGTGGATTTAAACGGAAAAAAGACGATTTGCTTGGTAAGCGGCGGAAACATCGACGTCGGCATCCTAAGCCGCGTGATTACGCGCGGATTAGTTATGAGTGGAAGGAACAGTTCCTTAACGTTAAAATTGGCGGATCGCCCGGGGCAACTTGAGGCGGTTAGCAAAATTATCAGCGATCACGGTGCCAACGTTGTTAGCGTACTGCACAGTCGCATCGCGGATCACATGCAGGTCAACAATTGTATTTTAAAAATCGGTTTGGAAACAAGGAATTTCGACCACGTACACGAAATCGAAACGGCATTACAGCAAGCCGGCTTCGAGTTGGTGGAGGATCGGTCGTAGGAGGAAAAGATATGGAAAAAATCAAGGTGGAATTAACAAAACATCCAAAACAAAAGCCGCAAAACGAAAGTGAACTTGGGTTCGGCTCCGTTTTTTCGGATCATATGTTTTTAATGGACTACAAGGAAGGAAAAGGTTGGCACAATCCGCGCATTGTACCTTATGGAAATCTCTCGTTGGATCCTGCCGCAATGTGTTTGCATTACGGGCAATTGGTGTTCGAGGGGATGAAAGCCTATCGTACCCCGAACGGCGGCATCAATTTGTTTCGTCCGGACGAAAACTTTAAACGGATGAATCTTTCCAACGAAAGGCTTTGCATTCCGAAAATCGACGAAGCATTTTGTGTCGAAGCCGTAAAAAAATTGGTGGAAATCGACAAGGAGTGGGTGCCGAGTGCGCCAAACACGTCGCTTTACGTGCGCCCGTTCATTTTGTGTAACGAGGCGAATCTCGGTGTTAAAACGGGGGAGGAGTACATCTTTGCAATCATCACTTCTCCGTCCGGCCCGTACTATCCGGAAGGATTGGACCCTGTCAAAATTTACGTGGAACCGAAATATGTGCGCACCGTTCGTGGCGGCACGGGTATGGCAAAAACCGCCGGAAACTATGCGGCTAGTTTGATTGCCGGTGAGGAAGCACATAAGGAAGGGTATTCGCAAGTGCTTTGGCTGGACGGCGTGGAACAAAAGTACGTGGAGGAAGTCGGCTCGATGAACATCTTTTTTGTTATCGGCGACGAAATCGTTACTCCGGATTTAACAAGCGGCAGTATTTTGGGCGGCATCACGCGGAAAAGCATGATCGAAATTTTGAAAAAGGACGGTTACCGCGTTAGTGAAAGAAAAATTTCCATGGACGAAGTTGCGCACGCATACGACGAGGGCAACTTAAGGGAAGTGTTCGGAACGGGTACGGCGGCCGTCATTAGTCCGGTAGGGACGTTGAAGTACAACGACAAGGTAATGCAAATCAATCACAACGAAATCGGGCCTATCAGTCAGTATTTGTACGACACGCTAACGGACATGCAATGGGGCAGAAAACCTGCGCCACAAGGTTGGATTGTAAAAGTTTGCTAACAAAAAAACAAAAAACGCATAATTTTGCTGTAATTCGAACATAGTATGCGTGTCATAGTAGTTTAATAAGCGTGAATTTTTGGGTTTTTCAATAAAAAAGATAGGAAACCTAGCGAAAAAAAGCAAAACTGTTTTTTACGTACCCAAAAACCTAAAAAACATTTTTCTGTGAAAAGAGTAACAACAAAACGTAAAAAAATCGGAAGAGGGTTAAACTCCTTCCGATTTTTTTTGTTGTGAAAAATTATGTTGTGAAAAACTATTTCGTTTCAGTTGATTCGGATTTTTCTTCCGTTTTCTCCGTAGTTTTTGATGGGGTGTCCGTCCATTTTTTCAAATACGGAGCAACAATTCCTCCGATAAAATTACCGAGGATGTCCACAAGGAGAAACACTACCAGCGTTCCGCTCCACACGGTTTTCGACATAAAAATGTAAAAGAGGTTTGCAACGCAATGTTCAAATCCGCATAACACGAATATAGTGATCGGGAACAGGATGGCAAGCGTTGCGGATAAACTTTTTTTCGGAGCCTCTTGGGCGCCGAGTATAGCGAAAGCAATGCACAATCCGCAAAAAATCGCGGAGCAAAAAACTTGCAGCGGGGAGTTGGCTAGTTTTGTTGTCATTAACGCCTGTGTCGCCGCTACGAGTTTGTCGTTTAATGGCGAAAGCGAAAACAGTCCCGCAGCCAAAAGGCATCCAAGTCCGTTAAACAGGAAACAAATCGGCAAGGACGGCCATTGATTTGCTTTTAAAAAAGGCACTTTTACGACGAGTCCCGTAAACAGCTTGTAGTTTAAAACAATAATAAAGTACAAGCCGAAGCAAAACATGACGCTACCGATAATTTTGCTCCCATCGATGAGTGGGCACAGGAGATACGCCGTTCCTGCCATTGCAAGTAAAACACCGCTCATAACCGAATTGAGGCAAAATTTTAGGAGATTCGTTACTTTTTCTCTTCCGTTTAAATTATCCATGACTGCACAATCATAGCATAAAGTTAAAAACTTGACAAATTATTTCGGTAAAAAATACCGCTTGCGGAAAAATTTACCGTAATTTTGTTGTTGTCGATTTTGAAAAGTTTTCGAGTAAAACGGAAGGCAAAATGGGTTAAAAAGTCAAGTCGTTGCGTACTTTCGCACTTTGGTGTTGGGTAAAACAAGTACTTAGGAATGAAGTTAAAAAAGTAGTTTTTCATTAAAAGGCTTTTGAGGCCCAAAAGCGAGTGGTTGGAACGGTTTCGTTTTTTGACGCACAAAATCAGTCATTCCTCTCCATAATCCGATATGGACATTTGAATCCAAATTTGTTATACTGAAACAGAACAGTCGGGAGGCAGATATGGCAATATTTACCAAATCGAAAAAAAATCTTTTGATATCGTCGGAGCCTGCACAGTGGTGGGCGGAAACTTGGAGAGAAGGTTTTTTTGCTGGAAACGGAAAAATCGGTGCCAATGTGTACGGCGGTGCGGAGCAGGAACGAATTTTGCTGAACCATGCGGAATTGTACTGGCAAGGGCGCATTAACGTTGTTCCGGACATTTCGGGTAAATTGAGGGAAGTGCGTTCCTTGCTTGCGGAAAAACGTTTAACGGAAGCGGAGCATTGCTATCCGAAAGCGTTGGAGCAAAAAAATTTTCATCCGCAGCCGCTTTGTCCGCTACCGATGTGTGAACTGTGTGTGTCGATGCCGTCCAAAACTTACTATCGCAATTACCGTCGCGAACTTGATTTTGAAAGTGGCGAAATTACGGTAGCGTTTTCAAACGCCGACACCAATTTTGTGCGAAAACTTTTTGTCAGTCGGGATTGCGATGCGGTCGTTTACGAAATTCGGAAGGACGGGGCTTCTGTATTGGATCTCGATTTCACGTTGCAGTTGCCAAATCGAATGAATGCAAAAACGGAAGGCGAGGATTCCATTTTGCCGGAGGGCACGCGATTCCGTTACGAAAAAAACGGAATGTTTTTTGCGTCTCGTAACGACAACGGTGCGGAGTACGGGCTTGCGGCAAAAGTTTCCGCGGCGGGCGGAACGGTAGCGGCAACGGATGCCGGCATTCGTATCCGCGGAGCATCATCGGTAACGCTAATTTTAAAAACGTTTTCCGAAGGCTTTGCCGAACGCGAGTGGAAGCGACTTTTTACGGAATTGGAAAGTTTTAGGGACTCTTACGACAAATTAATGAAAAAACATTTGCCTCTTTATCAAAAGGGGTGGAGTCACGCGAAACTTGAACTTCAGGACGACAAAAATGATGATGCCACGCTGGAAAAATTGCGCATGCAGGTAACAGACGGCAAAATTCCTTTTAAACTGACGGAAAAACTTTGGAATTACGGCAGATATCTTTTATGGAGCGGCACGGCGGAAAACGAAAAAATTTTTGCGCCGCAAGGTTTGTGGAACGGGGAGTATAAGGC
>CAKPPA010000111.1 GCA_934177025.1 uncultured Clostridia bacterium | reverse complement strand
AAATTGGTGTTTTTGTGCCCTGTCAGCGACTCGCCCTGCGCAATTTCGTTTTCGTGATGGATTGGAATGTGATCCACACCACCCGTGTGGATGTCGAACGTTTCGCCCAAGTATTTTTGACTCATTGCGGTGCACTCGATGTGCCAACCCGGGTAGCCCATGCCCCACGGACTTTCCCACTGCATGATGTGATTTTTATCCGCCTTTTTCCAAAGCGCAAAATCCGCCGGATTGCGTTTTTGCGAATTGACTTCCACGCGCGCGCCGGAAATGTTGTCCTCCAATTTTACGCCGGAAAGTTTGCCGTAGGACGGGAAACGATCCACGGAAAAATAGATGCCGTCGTCAATTTCGTAAGCATAGCCCTTTTCCAAAAGTTTTTTTACGATTTCGATCATTTCCGGAATGTTTTCCGTTGCTTTCGGCGTAACCGTAGGAATGCCGATGTTCAGTGCGTTTAAATCGCGGAAAAATTGCTCCGTGTAAAAAGCGGCGATTTCGTACGGCGATTTTTTTTGTTCGCGCGCCGTTTTTTCCATTTTATCCTCGCCTTCGTCCGCATCCGAAAGTAAATGCCCTACGTCGGTGATGTTCATAACGCTTTTTACGTTGTAGCCGTTGTAACGCAAAATTCGATTTAACAAATCCATAAACACGTACGTGCGCATGTTCCCTACGTGTGCATAGTTGTACACCGTAGGCCCGCACGAGTACATGCCGACTTCCGCTGCGTGAATCGGCTCAAAAACTTCTTTCTTCCTGCTGAGTGTGTTGTATAATCGCAATTCCATAATCGCCTCGAACTCTTTTTTTTCTATTTTACTGAAGTTTTTCTCTTTTGGCAAGTCCTTTTTCCCTTTCAGAACAAAGTGAAAAGTTTTCGTCCCGTTCGAACGACGAAAGGAACGTTTTTTGCGGAGCAACGGCGGAAAGAGTGCGAAATTTCCCCGAAAGCGTTGTTTTAAACCGCCAAATGTGCTAAACTATAAGAATTAAAGTGAGGACAGTTTTATGCAGAATTTTGCAAACGAATTTAACGAACGAAGCATTTACGACGAGCAAACCTTATGTGCCGCACTGCCGTTTCGGAAGGAAACGTTCGACACTACCGACACGGCGTTTGTCGTAATCGATGCGATAAACGGATTTTTGAAACAGGGCGCACTTGCGGATGCCAAAATGATGCACATCATCCCCGTGATTCGTGCGGCTTACGACGCATTGCCGACCGCAAAAAAATTTGCGTTTTACGATAATCATTCGGAGCAGAGCGAGGAATTTCGAAATTTTCCGCCGCATTGCCTTGCGGGCTCGACGGAATGCGAGTTGGTGGACGAATTGAAGCCTTTATCCTTTCAACTTCTGCCGAAAAACAGCACGAACGGATTTTTTCGATTTTTGCCATACGTAAACGGCTTTCAAAAATTTTTAATTGCGGGCGACTGTACCGACCTTTGCGTGCTGCAGTTTGCGTTGACGCTGAAATCCTATTTGCAGGAACAAAATTCATCTGCCGAAGTTGCCGTCATTGTGAACGCAACGGACACGTTTGACGCACCTACGCACCCGAAACAGGAAATGAATCGAATCGCCTTTCGCCTGTTGGCGCAAAGCGGTGTGACGTTGTTAAAATACGAGGAGAATACTTATGTTGGACATTAAAACTATTTTGGAAAATAAAGAAAAGGTGAAAGAAGCGTTAAGCCACCGCAACGGGGAGTTCCCTGTGGACCTTGCCGTCGAACTTGACGAAAAACGGAGGGCAATCCTGAAGGAAGTGGAAACGTTGAAAGCACGGCGCAATGCGGACAGCGAAAAAATCGCACAGTTAAAACGCCAAAAGGAAAATGCGGACGAACTGATTGCGGAAATGAAAAAACTCGGCGAAACCGTGAAAGTGTTGGATGCGGAACTTGCCGAAACGGAAGCAAAGTTGAAGGATGCGCTCCTTTCCATTCCGAATTTGCCGCACGAAAGTTTGCCGATCGGCAAAAGCGATGCGGACAACGTAGTGGTACGCCACTTCGGCACGCCGACGGAATTTGCCTTTTCCCCAAAAGCGCACTGGGAACTCGGTGCGGATTTAAACTTACTCGATATGCCGCGTGCGGCAAAAATTTCCGGCTCGCGCTTTGCCGTTTATCGCGGACTCGGCGCAAAGTTGGAGCGCGCGCTGATTACCTTTATGCTGGACACGCACACCGAACACAGCTACACCGAAATTTTGCCGCCCTACCTTGTGAATCGCGCAAGCATGACGGGCACGGGACAATTGCCGAAATTTGAGGAAGATGCGTTTTCCGTGAAAAACAACGATATGTTTTTGATTCCGACGGCGGAAGTGCCGGTAACCAATTTGCACCGCGACGAAATGCTGCGCGCGGAGGAACTGCCGATTCGTTACTGCGCTTACTCCGCTTGCTTCCGCTCGGAAGCGGGCAGTGCCGGACGGGATACGCGCGGGCTCATTCGCTTGCATCAATTCAACAAAGTGGAATTGGTAAAATTCGTTCAGCCGGAAACCAGCTACGACGAATTGGAAAAACTGACGAACGATGCGGAACGCATTTTGCAATTGCTGAACCTGCCGTATCGCGTTTCGATGCTTTGCACGGGGGACATCGGGTTTTCCTCCGCAAAAACGTACGACTTGGAAGTTTGGATGCCGAGTTACGGCAGGTACGTGGAAATTTCCTCCTGCAGTAATTTTGAGGACTATCAGGCACGGCGGGCGAACATTCGCTTTAAAGCGGACGCTACCGCAAAACCGCAATTTGTGCATACGCTGAACGGAAGCGGACTTGCCATCGGCAGGACGTTTGCCGCAATTGTGGAAAACTATCAAAACGAGGACGGCAGCATTACCGTGCCGGAAGTTTTGAGAAAATACGTCGGTTGCGACGTGATTCGCTAATATGCCGCTGACCCTCGGAATTTTCGGATGGATTGTGGGACTGCTGGTGCTGGTGTTTAAATTTTTGCTGTCGCTGGCAAAACTTATCGGAAAAGCACTTGCATCGATGTTCCTATGTTTTGTCCGTATCGGATTGCTCCTCCCCCTGCTGTACGGGTTTTTCGGCTTAGTGCTGTACTTACTGCAAAAGTTGACGCCGAATTCCGACGGGGCAACGTGGTACCTTGTCGGCTATGTTGCGGTGATTTTGCTTTCGATCCTGTTTGCCCTACGCAAACAAAACAAGCGAAAACAAAAAGCACAAAAGGAAGCAGAGGAAAGTTGTCGCCAAGTGCAAAAGGAGGCTCCGCAAAACGAAGCGGGCAAGCCGATGGTTTACCGCAGTGTGAATCATCCCGACATTGTGATTTACGAATATGCCGACCGCACGGAACAGTATCGGGAAATTGACGGCAAGCGAATCCTTGTAGGAACACAAAAAAAACAAAAAAAAGGCAAAAAATAAAGCGACGGCGCAAACGTTGTTTGCCCGTCCCCTTACAACTACTAAAAGTTTGAAATCATTGCGTCAATGCCGTCCTTTCGTAAAAACGAAAGGGCGGTTTTTTTGCGCCCCTGCTTTTCATAAGCCGCCGCTACTTTTCCTAAAAATAACTGCGTTTTTAAAATTACTTCCTTTTGAAATAACTTCCTTTTTAAAACAACTGCGTTTTTAAAATTACTTCCTTTTGAAATAACTTCTTTAAAAAACAACGCCTGCGTAAACACGCGAACGTTGTGACACACCTACGTTAAATCGGCAAACGCATAAGGCACGGCACGTTGCAAGTCCGCCGGCGTAAGTTCCAATTGCAGGCCGACTTTTCCTGCGCTGACGCAAATGCGCGCCTTTTCCGTTGCGCTACGATCCAAAAACGTCGGAAAGTACTTTTTCATGCCGACGGGGGAACAGCCCCCGTGAACGTAGCCGGTAAGCGGGAACAAATCCTTTTGCTTCAGCATGGAAACGGATTTGATGCCTGCCGCTTTCGCCGCTTTTTTTAAATCCAACGTGCAATCCACGGGCAGCACAAACACGTAGTTTTTTC
>CAKPPA010000110.1 GCA_934177025.1 uncultured Clostridia bacterium | reverse complement strand
CCTTGCCGCGCGCATTTTGCGGTTTGACGTGTGTTACGATGCCGACTGTTTTGCCGTAAGCAAAAAGCGACTGCCTTTTTAGCGAAATTTGAAAAAGCCTCACTTGCCGCCCCCAATCAGTTCTGCCAACGACTGAAACGTTTCGGGGAACCCCACCCAAAGGACGACCACTGCCGCCAAAAGAAGATACACCACAAACAGGATGACGCCTTTCCCTGTGCAAAAACGTAAGCCCGCCAACAGCATAATGGCAAGCAACAGCCAATTTTGTATCACAAGTAATTGCGCTTGGAGATTCACTCCCAAGCCGAACCCGAACAGGCTGTTTAACGCCAAAAACGTACACAACAGCACCGCCGCAAGCGCAGCAATGCCCGTCAGGATATCCAAAATTTTTCGAAACGTCCAAACCATAGTGTCCTCCCGTAAAATCAATCGATTTTTATGTGTTCAAAAAGATTGCGTAGCATTGTTAAAAGCGGAAAACAAAATTCCGTAACCGCAACAAGCAGTACAAACGGCAACGGCTCCAACACCGCAAACCCGAACAGATTGCTGCCAAAAATCGTGCCGATGACAACCACGGTTAAGGAACCCGTAAACAAAATGCCGCGATACAAATTGAAGGGTTTACAAGCATAGTACAACGCAAACAACGCCGTGTACGTCATGCAAAGCACGCACATCGTTTCCAACTGCGCTTGCGCAAAGCCCCAAAAACAGTAACTGATGGCGTACATCACCGCCGTGCCGAACAAAAACGTTAAACTTGCCGGCACCGCACGTTGAAACACGTTGGTTAAAAACTTACCCTTGATGAGATTGTTGTTTTTTTGCATGGCAAGTAAGGTGGTAGGAATGCCGACAATGGCAACTTCCATCAAAATTACTTGCGTTGTCGTGTAAGGATAAGGCATGCGAAGCACCAATGCAAGCACGGAAATGACGATGGTGTAAATCGTTTTCATGAAAAACAGCGAAGTGGCGTTTTGAATGTTGTTGATGACGCGCCTGCCTTCCCCGACCACTTGCGGCAATGCATTGAAATTGCTGTCCAACAGCACCAAGTGCGACACGTTGCGCGCCGCCTCGCTGCCGGATGCCATGGCAATGGAGCAATCCGCCTCCTTTAACGCCAAAATGTCGTTGACGCCGTCGCCCGTCATAGCGACCGTTTCGCCCTGATTTTTGAGGGCTTTGACTAGGATTGCTTTTTGATCCGGCGTTACCCTGCCGAACACCGTGTACTCCCCTGCCGCTTCGACGACTTGTGCGTCGCTGAAGCCTTCCAAACTAATCCATTTATCGGCATTCGGCACGCCGACTTTTTTTGCGATTTCCGACGCCGTAAGCGGATTGTCGCCGGAAATAATTTTCAGTCCGACGTCGTTTTCGCGGAACCAACGAATGGTGTCGTAGGCATCCTCGCGAATGTGATCCTCGATGACAATTAAGGCAACGGGGCGACGCACCAACGGCAATTTGCTCGTTTTCCGTTCCTCGGCGTAAATGTTGGTGTTGGAATGCGCCAACAACAGCACGCGATAACCCTGCTCCGCATATTTTTGCACCAACGTGTCGATCCGCGGGCTAGTGCCGTTTAAAACGAATTCCGGCGCGCCCAAAAAGTAGGTTCCCGCCTGATCGAAGGAAACGGCACTGAACTTGCGTTCCGACGAAAACGGAACGGTTGCCGTTGCCAACAGGGCATTGCTGACGCCGAAATAATTGCGTAAGGCAATGCTGGTTAAGTTGTTGTCGTTGAGGGCTTTCATCATACTGCCGACAATGTCCTTTAACAGTAAATCGCCCGAATCCTTTAGCGAAACGCTTTCCACCACGCGCATGGTGCCGTCCGTCAACGTCCCCGTTTTGTCCAAACACAGCACGTTGACGCGCGCCAACATTTCGATACAGTACAATTCCTGCACGGCGGTGTGGCGTTTTGCCAAACGAATGACGCCGAGTGCCAAAGCGACACTGGTCAGTAGGAACGGCCCTGCCGGAATGATGCCGATAACCGTACCCGCCGTTTTACGCACGGCGTAAATTAACGGATCCAGCCCCGAAGGCGTGTTGGTGTAGTTGTTTAAAAACGAAAAATACGCCAGCGGAATGATGACTACCGCCACAACTTTCAGCACCGTTTTTAACGAGCGCAACAGTTCCGAACGCGGTTTTTTGTACACTTTGGCACGCTCGGTTAATCCCTCGATGTAGTTGTAACGCCCGATTTTGTCCGCACGAGCCACGCAGTTGCCGCCCGTAACGTAACTGCCGGCGTACAAAAAGTCGCCTTTGTGCTTCGGTACGGTTAACGATTCGCCCGTGAGCATGGCTTCGTTGACTTCTACATCGCCGTCCACCACCACGGCATCCGCACAAATTTGCCTGCCGTTTTGCAGCAGCATGAGGTCATCCAACACGATTTCCTGCGAAAAAATTTCCTTCTTTTCGCCCTCGCGCAACACGGTCGCTTTGGGCGACGTGATGACGGAAAGTTTATCCATCGTGTGCTTGGACTTCATTTCCTGTACGATTGCAATCCCCGTGTTTGCGAGAATGACGATCATAAAGAACATATCCGACCAGAGGCGGAAATATACCAACGTTGCGCATACCAAAAAATAAATCAAGTTAAAAAAGGTGAAAATGTTGGAAATGAAAATCCTTGTGTAGGATTTCCCTTTCTTTTTTAAATCCCGATTAACAAGCCCTTCCGTTTCCCGCTGATGCACCTGTTCCGCCGTCAACCCTTGCTCCGTGAGCGGTTGAAAACGCTCCGCTTTTTCCAAGGGGATTTCCTTTGGCTTCCGATCCTTTTTTTTCGGTTTGCTTTGTTCGTCCTTCCCCATTAATCCACAATCCTTTCCTCCGTTGAGGAGACCGCCACAATGGTGCCGTAACCTTCCTTACGCAACGACTCCAACTGACGTGCGAAATTTTTCATTCGCTTTAAAACGTTGCAGACCTTGCCTTCGCTACGCAACGCATCCGCCTTGGCGAATACTTCCGCAATGCGCGAAATTTCAAGATCCTTTTCCAAAATAAAACAAACTTTATCCTTTTGCGGCGTGACCTCCGCAGGTTTTTCCAACAGCGACATAATGCGCTCGAACCCGATGCTGAAGCCGCACGCCGGAACAGACTGATTGAGATACTTGCCCATCATTTCGTCGTATCGGCCGCCGCCTGCCACGGACACACCGTAGCCGTCCACGGAAATTTCGAAAATCGCGCCCGTGTAGTAGCCCATGCCGCGCACTAACGTCGGATCGAAACAGAACCGACAATCCGCACGGAAGTATTGCAGTAGCGAAAATAAATCCGCAATATCCTTTTTTGCATCCGCAGGCAATTCCACCGCTTCGCACAATGCCGAAAACGGATCGTCCGCGGTTTTTGCCGCCGAAACAACGTTCGTCAACGCTTGTGCCGCCGAAAGCGCAAAGCCTTGTTCCGTTAACTCCGCAATGACGCCGTCACAACCGATTTTGTCCAATTTATCCAAAGAAATAAGCACTGCACCCAATTCGTCCGCATTAAAGCCTGCGTTTTTGCCGAGCGCAAGCAAAATGCGCCGATCGTTGATGCGCACCGTAAAGCCGGAAAAGCCGATGCCCGTTAAGGCATCCACCGCGGCACGGATCAGTTCCGCCTCCGCCAAAATGCTTTTTTCGCCGATAATGTCGATGTCGCACTGCACGAACTGGCGGTACCGCCCTTTTTGCGGACGTTCCGCACGCCACACGTTGCCGATTTGCAGCGATTTAAACACTGCCGGCAATTCGGACATGTGATTTGCATAAAAGCGGCTCAACGGCAACGTTAAATCGTAGCGCAACCCCAAGTCGCACCAATCGCCCTGCTCCGCAGCGGAAAGTTTTTCGCCGCGTTTTAGGATTTTGAAAATCAATTTTTCGTTTTCGCCGCCCTGACGACTCGTTAAAAGCCACAAATCCTCCACGCAAGGGGTTTCGATTTGCGTAAATCCGTAGCGTGCATAGG
>CAKPPA010000109.1 GCA_934177025.1 uncultured Clostridia bacterium | reverse complement strand
GAGTGCAATTCAAAACAAAGCGATAACTCTCGGGTGGGGCATCAGCAACAACATGGCTACCGTGCAGGCAATGGGCGCGGTTGCGGTGTGTTACGTTTACGTTCGCAACAAAAATTGGGGCTATTTGGTCGGCGCGGGGTTGGTTGCCGTGGCAATGCTGTTTACGTTTAGCCGCGGAAATATTTTGGCGTTTGCCATGCTGTTTCCGTTTTTGGTGGTGGCTTTGTTCGTTTACGGCTCGCAGAAAAAAACGACGGCAATCGTTTTGGGCGGATTTGCGGTGCTGCTTGCCGCCGCGGTGGTGTGGCAGTGGGATTTTTTGACGCAGGCGTTTGAAAAATTGGTGGAACGCGGGTTTTCCGATTCCGGCAGGCGGCTTTTGTGGGGGCAGTACCTCGGCGCATTTGCGCAAAATCCTTTGCTGGGCAACGGTTATTACGAAACCAACGGAATGTTGGCGCAACCGCATGCCGCAATGATCATCCTGTTAAACGGTTCGGGCATTTGCGGAATGCTGGCGTTTTTGTACCATTACTACAAACGTTACCGCGTGTTGTTTACGCACAAAGGGGCGTTGACGGCATTTGCCGCACTGACGGTGTTCCCGAACTTTTTTTACTCCTGCACGGACATGAACTTTTTTATGACGTACGACACGATGATGGTGCTCGGCATTTTGGAAGCGTGCGTCAAGCAGACGGATGCGGCAAGGAATTTGAAGTGTTTGTACCGTTGGAAGGAAAAAACTTACGTGGCGATTTTTGCACTGGGCGTGGTTTTGGCGGTGTTTGGGTTTGTGTATGCGGCAAACGCACCTTACGAAACGCCGAACGGCTTGACCATAAGCTACGGTTCGTATCTTTTGATTTTCGGCAGTTTTGCGGCGGCGGCATACTTGACAATCCCCGTTATGGAGCGGTTTTTCGGTAAGCGGGAAAGGGATCTCCTTTCGCAACCGAAAACGGAGTAAAACGGCGTTTTTGCCGACAGCCGACGTCATGCGGAAAGGGAAACGAACGCCCAAAGGAAAATGTTTCGAAAGGGTTTTTGCAAAAACCGACCGAAAACAAACGGTTTTTAAAATTGTATAGGAAAAGTAGCATACGGCGGACGTAAAAAACGGAAGCCGTATTTTTGTTTTAAAAAATGCGGCTCGAAAGGAAAAGGGGGAAGGATCTCGAACAGGAAAAGGGGAAAAGCAAAAAGCGGAAAAGAGAAAAACAGCGTTGAAAAAACACGAGAAGCAAAACAAAAAACGGCGTTGAAAAAACACGAGAAGCAAAACAAAAAACGGAAACAAAGGAAGCGGAAGGAAAACAACGAAAAAATGCGGCAACCGACAAGCGAATCGAAAGCGGAAAACGGCGGTAAGCACGAAACGCATCAGGGAAACGGCAGGCGAAAGAAAAAACTTCAGGCAAGCAATATTTTCAGATTGTTGTAAATTGAGCAAAAGTTTGATATAATGTTTTACAATTACACTGGAAGGAGTCTACTATGCCCGAAAAAAACAAAACGAAAGTAACGGGAAAAACGTTGCCGCACAATTTGGAAGCGGAGCAATGCCTTTTGGGCTGTATTTTGGTGGATGCGGACAATGCGTTGGATATTCTCAGTCGGTTAAACGAGGCGGATTTTTACACGCAAACGCACCGTACCATTTTTTCCGCCATGAAGGAAGTGATGGACAGCAACAAACCCGTGGATTTTGTTACCGTTTCGGATGAAATCGAGCGGGAGGGCGTGATGGACCTCATCGGGGGCATGCCGTACTTATCGTCGCTCAACACCATGGTGCCTTCTTCCGCGAACTATCGGTACTACCTCGAAATCGTGCAGCGCGATTCGACCATGCGCCAACTCATCGGCAGTTGCAACACCATTATCGAACAAAGCTACTCCGCCGACGACAAGGACAAAACGCTGGCGGAAGCGGAAAAGTTGATTTACGACATCGGTTCGCGCAACATGAGCGGTTCGCTAACCAATTTGAAGGAAAGCGTCGGCAACGTGCTGACAAGGCTGGACAAACTTCACAAAAACAAGGATGCCTTTAAAGGCGTGCTGACGGGGTTACGGGATATCGACCGTGTGACGAACGGGTTCCACGAAGGCGATTTGGTCATTTTGGCGGCGCGCCCGGGTATCGGTAAAACCTCGCTTGCCATGAACATTGTGGAGCATGCGGCTGTAAAGGAGGGCTACACCTGCGCTGTGTTTTCGCTGGAAATGCCGAAAACGCAAATTGCGCAAAGGATGCTGTGTTCGTTGGGGCGCGTGAGTATGTCGGCGGCACTACATGGGGAGTTAAAACCAAAGGATTGGAACGATTTGTGGAAGGCCAGCGACATTATCAGCCAGTCGAAAATTTTTGTGGACGATTCGTCGCTGACGACGCCGGCGGAAATTTTAAGTAAATGCCGCCGTTTAAAAAGCAGGTACGGGTTGGATTTGGTTATGATCGACTACATTCAGTTAATGTCGAGCGGCAAAAAATCCGACAACCGCCAGCAGGAAGTGTCGGACATTACCCGTAATTTAAAAATCATTGCCAAGGAGTTGGGCGTGCCGATTTTGGCACTGAGCCAGTTGTCCCGCGGAATTGAAAGCCGTAAGGGCGCGGAGAAAAAACCGCAATTAAGCGACTTGAGGGAATCGGGCGCAATCGAGCAGGATGCCGACATCGTTATGTTTATTTCCAAGCAAACCCCTGCCGAGGAGGATCCGAGCGACACGCAGGACGTGCTGCTGAGCATTGCAAAACACCGTAACGGCGAGTTGGCGGACATCAACCTTAAGTGGATGGGCAGCATCGTGCGGTTTGTGGACAGTGACGACACGCATTTGAAAAACGCGTTGGCAAAAACGTATCAACAAAACAAGGAAAATAAGGAAGCGGAAATCAAGCGCAAACAGCAACCGGAACCGAACTTTGCAGAGGAAACGATGCCGAGCAGCTTGGAGGATTTGGAAAAATTGATGAGCGACGTGCCACTGCCGCCGCCACCGACGGAGGAGATCGAATGACGGAAGTTACGAATTTTATTGAGGAAATTGTAGTAAAGGATTTGGCTTCGGGCAAAACGAAGGAAGTTTTAACGCGGTTCCCGCCGGAGCCGAACGGATACCTGCATCTCGGGCATGCAAAAAGCCTGTGCCTGAATTTCGGCATAGCGAAAAAGTTTGGGGGCAAATGCAACCTGCGCTTTGACGACACCAACCCCGCCAAGGAGGACGAGGAGTACGTGGAAAGCATTCAGGAGGACATCCGCTGGTTGGGCTTTACGTGGGATCGGCTGTTGTACGCATCGGATTACTTCGACGTGATGTACGAGTGCGCCTGCAAACTGATTGAAAAGGGCAAGGCGTTTGTGTGCGACGAAACGGCGGAGGAAATTCGCCTGCATCGCGGCACGCTGACGGAAGCGGGCACGGAAAGCCCGTATCGCAATCGCAGCATTGCGGAAAACCTCGACTTGTTCCACCGTATGAAAAACGGCGAGTTTCCGGACGGAAGCAAGGTGCTTCGTGCGAAAATCGACATGGCAAGCCCGAACATTAATATGCGCGACCCTGTGATTTACCGCATTGTGCGGGCAACGCATCACAACACGGGGGACAAGTGGTGCATTTACCCGATGTACGATTTTGCGCATCCGATCGAGGATGCCGTGGAAAAAATTACGCACTCCATTTGTACGTTGGAGTTTGAGGATCATCGCCCGTTGTACGATTGGGTGGTAAACGAATGCGAGTTCGATCCGAAGCCGCAACAAATTGAATTTGCGCGGCTCAACGTGACGGACACCGTCATGTCGAAACGGTTTTTGAAAAAACTTGTGGAGGACGGCATGGTGATGGGTTGGGACGACCCGCGGATGCCGACGTTGTGCGGCATTCGGCGTAGGGGCTTCCCGCCGGAAGCCATTCGTGATTTTTGCGATCGCATCGGCGTGGCAAAAGCCAACAGCGAAGTGCAGTTTTCCTACTTGGAATCCTGCGTTAGGGAAAACTTAAACCTTACC
>CAKPPA010000108.1 GCA_934177025.1 uncultured Clostridia bacterium | reverse complement strand
GCTTTTACAACACCACCACGACGGATATCGCCAAGGATGCCGGCGTGTCGGTCGGCATTGTTTACGGCTATTTTCAGGACAAAAAGGACATTTTGATGCAGGCGTTGCATTTGTATTTTCGGCGGCTCAACGCCCCGATCGACGAACTGTTGCAACGCTTGGACGAAAATTACGATATGAAAAAGTTTGCGGACGAATTTATCGAGCTTTCCGTGCAAAGCCATTTAAAAAACCGTTCCGCACATGAGGAAATGGTTGCAATGAGCCATTTGGACGAGGACGTGCGCGATTATTTTTTAAAGGAAGAGCAAGCGCGTGTGGAAACTCTCGTCGAAAAATTAAGCGTTTGGAAAAAGGTGCGCGTGCATGCTTACGAAAAGGTGCACATCGCATGGAATTTGGTGGAAAACCTTTGTCACGAGTGCATTTATCATCAGCACGCCATCATTGATTCGCAAGCAATGGCGGAGGAAACGAAATTAATTTTAAAGCACTTGTTCGGTGGGGAATCCAACGAGTAACCGCACCCCCTGTGACGGAACAAGGGGAAAGGGATTCCCAAAACCGCCGATAAAAACGTAACGCACAAAGTTACAAGCAAAACCAAAAACAATCGGCAACCCGAAAAAGGTAATGTAACGCACAAGCGGCAAAAGGAAAAACCGCACAAATCAAAAACAATCGGCAAACCGAAACACAAACACAACCCGCCCTAAAATGCAAGGGCGGGTTGTTTGTTGCAAAAGTAGTGGGGGAGTGAAACGAGGGTATATTTCGTTTGTTTGGTTCGCTACTTTTGAAACGGGCTTGTTTTTTTGTTAAGTGGCGACTCGTCCCCAAAAAGAGGAAGTTTTTTACACGAAGCGGGTTACGCCTCCCTAATTTTCGTCAATTTGCCGTGGTCGAAGCGATACACAACGTCCGCAATCGCCATGGTGGATTCCCTGTGGGAAACAAGCAAAATCGTCGACTTTTGTTTTTGGCGTTTCAATGCGGCAAGCACAATGCCTTCGTTAATGCTGTCGATGTTGCTGGTAGGTTCGTCCAGCAAAATGAATTTACTTCCGTGTAAAAACGCCCGTGCCAGTCCGATGCGTTGTTTTTCGCCGGAGGAAAGCCGATCCCCCAGCATTCCCGCATTTGTTTGGTAGCCTTGCGGCAAACTTTGAATAAAGTCGTCCACCGAGGCTTGGCGACATGCTTCGCGCATTTCTTCTTCCGTGGCGTCCGGCTTGGCGATTTTCAGGTTGTTTGCAATCGTGTCGCAAAACAGGTAGGTGGATTGACTCACCAACGTAACGTTTTGCAAAAGGGACTTGGTGTTGATTTCGTCAATGTCCGTGCCGCCGTAGTCAATGCTTCCGCTTTCCTTTTGCCAAAATCGCAACAGTAGTTTGAGTAGGGTGCTTTTTCCGCAGCCCGACGGGCCCACAATTCCTACGATTTTGCCTTGCGGCACCGTCAAATCCACGCCGTCAAGCACTTCCTGTTCCGAGTGGTAGCCAAAGCGTAAATCTTTTACCGTTACGCCGCAAAAATCGAAATCGCTTTTTCCGCAAATTTCCTCCACGGCAGGTTTTTCCTCCAGCAGTTGCAGCAATCGTTCGCCGGAAGCAAACGTTTGGTTCAAATTGCTCGGGAGATTACTTACGGCAATCACCGCCCCGAACGAGGCATACAGCGTTACCACCCCGACAAGGAGTTTCCCTACGCTTAACCCGTGCGGCAACAGCAAAACCCCGACCAAAAGGCTGCAAAAGGTGAAAAAGGTTACGGCAAAATTCGTCATTGCGCTCATCGTAGCGGTTCTGTTTTTTAAGCGGTTGGATTTTTTTGCAAGTTCCGTGGACATGCGATGCACGGTTTCTCCGCGGAAGGTTTCGCCGTTATGCACAAGGATGTCCTTCACTCCTTTTACGGAATCCAAAAAGTAGCCGTTAAATTGCGCAAATTCCGTGCGATACTCCATGCCTGTGGTTTTGAGGAGTTTGCTTCCGACAAGCGGCAACAAAATTCCGACAAACGCATATGCCGCTAACGCCACAAGCGCAAACCACGGCGACACGAACAGCGCAAGGAATGCGGTTACAAGGACGGAAACCGTCACCGCAATGCAAACGGGGGAAATGGTGTGTGCATAAAACACTTCCAGCGTTTCGATATCCGCCGTGATAAGTGCAATCAGGTTGCCTTTTTCCTTGTTTTCGAGTTTTGCGGGGCAAAGTTTCCTAAGCGCGCCAAAAATGCGATAGCGCAGTTCCGCCAACAGTTTAAACGCAATAAAATGGTTGGAGTATTGTTCAAAGTACCGCAACACACCGCGTAACACCCCTAACCCTAAAAGGATGCCGAACAGCCACGGGTAGGAGAGGACAATCGGCTCCCCGATGAGTTTTGCCAACGCAATGGCACCGAACGTCGAAATTCCAATCGAGCAAAGGAATCCGAGGGTACCGTTTACAACGGCAAGAAAAATAATTTTTGCCAAATCGCCCAACATTTTTAACAAACTGACGATAATTTTAAATCCGCTTCTACGCATGTGGCACCTCCTTGTAGCCTTGTTCCGCTAAAAATTGCAAGTCGTACATTTTTTTGTAAAGTCCGTTTTTTGCCATAAGTTCTGCATGCGTGCCTTGTTCCTTCACGGTGCCTTCGTCCAAAACGTAAATGTTTGCCGCATCCGTCACGTTTTGCAGGCGGTGGGAAATGACAAGCACGTTTTTGTCCTTTGCAAGGCCGCGAATGGAATCCATCAGGATGCTTTCGCTTTCGGCATCGATGTTGCTGGTGGCTTCGTCCAGCAAAAAGAAGGATTTTTTGCCGGTCAAATTAATTGCCAGTAGCAACCTCTGTTTTTGCCCTCCGGAAATGTTTGTGCCGTCTTCGTCGATTTTCATATCCGCGCCACCGTTTTGCATCACAAAATCCAGCAAATTCACTTGTTTTAAAGCGCAGTAAATTTCCTCATCCGTAACGGACGGATTCGCCATTTTAAAATTGTTGCGCACGGTGTCCGAAAAAATGTGGGATTCGCACCCGACGAACGCACATTTTTCGTAGTAGGAGTGGCGGTTCAGTTCCGTCAGAGGCACGCCGTTTACCGTAATGCGCCCCGTGTAGCCGTGTAGCACGCCTTCCGCAAGTTCGGCAACGGTACTTTTGCCCGAACCGGACTCGCCGACAATCGCCGTGTAGGAGTTTTTCGGAATCGTTAAGGAAACGTCGCTTAACACGTTTGTTCCGTCGTATCCGAAGGAAACGTTTTCAAACCGAATGTCGCCGTATTCCGCCGGCGTGTCGCCCCAAATCGGTTCCGGTTCGTTTAACAGCCGCAAAATTTTTTTGCCTGCGGTAACGCCGTTCATCGAAATGTGGAACGCATTGCCTAGGATGCGGAGCGGAATGTAAAACTCCGCCGCAATAAAGGACAAAAACAACGCCGTCATGGGGGAAATCGCATGGTTTATCGCCGCCGCAACCGACACGACGATTGCCACCGCCGCTCCGCCGTACGCAACAAGGTCCATTATTGTTACCGACCACAACTGCATTACCAGCACTTTCATGGTAATCCCCCGAAAGTCCTCCGCACTGTTTGCCATTTCCGCATGTTTCGCCTCGTCCGCCTGAAAAATTTTCAGTTCCTTCATTCCCTGAATGTTGTCGAGAAACGCATTTCCCATGCTTTGGTACTTGTCCCAGTACTTGTGAAAAACTTTTTTCGCAAACCGCGAAATCGCCATCATGGAAATCGGAATCAGCGGCACCCCCGCAAGCAGCACCCATGCGGTTGCGTTGTTCAGCCACAAACACAGCGCAAACAACCCAAACGGCGCAATCAGTGCATAAAACAGTTGCGGCAGGTACGCCGTAAAGTACAGTTCCAGTTGTTCGATTCCTTCCAGCGACGCCTGCGTCAGCCCTGCCGTGTTTAGGTCGGTGGTTTCCGCCTTGCCCAAACGAATGATTTTTTGGTACGTTTCGTCGCGCAACCTTGTTTTTACGGAATTCCCGAGTGCCGATGCCGTGTAGGTTGTGCATTTACTCAGCACA
>CAKPPA010000107.1 GCA_934177025.1 uncultured Clostridia bacterium | reverse complement strand
TCCACCATTCGCGACGTAGGCGAAACGGATGTTATGATTACGTTTGCTTCGGGGGTGGAGCAAGTGTACGCCTACGAAACGGAAACAATCAAAACCGGCAACACCGAAAAAACGACGACGGCTTTGGTGTACGTTTCAGGCAAGCCCCTTCTTTTAAAGGAAAATCTGCCTGAAATTTTAGGCGTTGCCGTAGCGGCGCAAGGGGCGGATCGCATCCAAGTCAAAATGGAAATTATTACCGCCGTGCAAACGTTACTGAAAGTGGAGCCGAGTAAGGTCGAGGTGTTCCCTCGAAAGTAAAGTAATGAAAACAGTCAGGTTGAAGCCTAAAACAAAAACTTCAAAAATCCTAAGCCATAAAGGGGATGGAAAAGGAAGAACACCGCCTACGTTACCGTAGGCGGTGTTCCGTTCGGACATTTTGTCCGTATTTTGGAGGACGAAAATGTACTTTTCAAAATTTTACAAACGTCAAACGGACTTACTGCCAAATTCCTTTTCCGCCGTTTCCAGTGCGGATTTAATGACTTCGTCCATATCGAAGTAGCGGTATTCGCCCAATCTGCCCCCGAAAATAATGTTGTCGAGGTCATCCGCCATTTCGCGATATTTCCGGTACAGTTCGTTGTTTTCCTCGTCGTTAATCGGGTAATACGGCTCTGTTTCCGGCGTCCATTCCTGCGGATATTCGTAGGTCAACACGGTTTTCGGTTGGTTCGACGCTTCAAAATGCTTGTGTTCGATAATGCGCGTGTACGGCACTTCCCGTTCGGTGTAGTTCACAACGGCAGTCCCTTGGAAATTTTCGCAATCCAAAACCTTGTGTTCGAATTTCAGCGTGCGATACTGCAACTGCCCTAAGCAGTAGTTAAAAAATCGGTCGATGTTTCCGGTGTAAACCGTTTTTTTCGCAATGTTCGGGTTTTGCCCGATAAATTCGGAGTAGCCTGTGTGCAACAACACGTCGCTGCCTTCCAGCAGTTTTTCGATAATCACGTTGTATCCCCCGACAGGAATGCCTTGGAACGTGTCGTTGTAGTAATTGTTGTCGTAAGTAAATCGCAGGGGAATGCGCTTTAAAATAAACGGTGGCAAGCGATCGCAACTGCGTCCCCAATGTTTTTCCGTGTATCCGCGAATCAGTTTTTCGTACACGGTTCGGCCAACGTTTTTCAACGCCTGTTCTTCGAGGTTTTTCGGCTCGTCGATAAACGGCCCTTTTGCAATTTCCTCGCGAATTTTGTTTTGCGCTTCCTCCGGCGTGCAAATTTGCCAAAGTCGGCTAAAGGTGTTCATGTTAAACGGCAAATTAAACACTTCGTCCTTGTAACGTGCAATCGGCGTGTGGAAAAAAGGATGAAAATCCGCAAATTGCGTCACGTAGTCCCAAATGGCCTTGTCGGAAGTATGAAAAATGTGCGCGCCGTATTTGTGGACGTTAATTCCCTCAATGTTTTCGCAGTAAATATTCCCGCCGATGTGATCTCTTTTTTCAATCACGAGGCAGGAGAACCCTTTGGAAGTTGCTTCGTGCGCGAAAACGCTGCCAAAAAGCCCCGCGCCTACAATCAAATAGTCATATTGTTTCATACGTCACCTCTCTGTATTCGTTGCGTCTCGGAAAAATCGGGAGACGAATCTGTCGAAAAAATCTTTCCGCCAAAACTTTGGACGGATGCGGCAAAACGCCGCACTGGATGAAACGTGCCGAAAGGGGAATAGAAATTTTTTATTAAATTTATTATACCGAAGCCATTTGCCTTTGTCAATACCGTTCCTTTTTCAAACCTTTGCCCTTTTTCGCCGAATTGCGTAGTTGAAAACATTGTAGATTACGGAAAACGTGCTGTGATTCAAAATATGCGTCGTTTTGCGAAACAGTGTAAACGTAGGGTAGTTATTGTAAAAAACACGGATTTTCCGCCCGAACCCACGCAACAAAAAAGCGACGCATTCAAATGCGTCGCTTTTGTTATTGTTTGTACTTATCCAATTCGTTTTCCACGTACTGAATTTTTTTCACTTTCGGGTTTCGAATCAGGTTGCCGCGCAGTGCCACCATTTTCGGATTCCGCAATGCTTCAAGGTTTTCGAGCGGATTTTCGTCCACCACCATAAAGTCGGCGGATTTTCCCGTTTCAATCGTGCCGGTTTCGTTGTCGATCCCCGCAATTTTCGCATTGATTTCCGTTGCGGTATGAATGGCAAATTCGTTACTCACCCCAAGATATTTTTGGAAGTAGCAAAGTTCCCTCCACATATCGTAATGGGTAACAAACGGACAAGCGGTGTCCGTGCCGAGCCCTACGGGAATGTCGTTTTCAAGGCATTTTCGCGCACAGTCCAGCATTCCTTCAAACACAACCGTGCCGTTTGTTTTTTGCAGCGGCGTTCCTTTCGAAACGGACAACTCAAACATACAAAGCGGAATGGTAGGGGAAATGGTCAAAACGTGCGCCGAGCCGTTTTTCCGAAACAGTTCCAATTCGTGTTCGCCAATCCTTGCGCCGTGTTCAATGGTGTCAACGCCGCCTTCGAGGGCAACGGTAACGCCGAGCGGACTTTCCACGTGCGCCGCAACTTTAAATCCGAGTTTGTGCGCTTCGTCGCAGCATGCTTTTACAATTTCGGGTGACATACGCAGCACCCCTGGTTCGCCTTCCTTTTTTGCATCCAAAACGCCGCCCGTAATCATTAGTTTAATGAGGTCTGGTTTCGTTTTGGCAATTTCGCGCACGTAGCGTCTGCCGTCCTCCGGATCTTTCGCTTCGTAAGCCAAAATGCCCGCCATATGCCCGTTTTCCACGGATATCGCCATGTTCGAGGCAATCACACGCGGTGCTTTCAACTTGCCTTTTGCGCTGTTGTCGCGGATTTTGGAGTCGATGTCGTCCAGCCCGCCGACCGTGCGGATGGTCGTCACGCCCGACAGCAGTTCGGTTTTTGCGTAATTTGCGCACATGCGGTAAACAATGCGTTTCGTAATGGCGTGATCCATTAAAAAGCGCACGGTTTTTTTGTTTTGTTTTTTGGTGTCTTTCGGCATGCCCGATCCCGGGAGATGCACGTGTAGGTTAATTAGCCCCGGAAGGAGATATTTCCCGTTTAAATCGATGACTTTCAGGTCATTTAATGCCTTTTTATCGTCAGTGATGCTTGCAATTTTGCCGTTTTCCACAACGATGTATTTTCCTTGTTGCACGCCGTCCCCGAGTTTCCCCGAGATGATGTTTGCGTTTACGATTGCGTATTTTTTCATTTTATTCGCTCCGTTTTACCTAAATTTCGTGCTGTTTTTCCTACGTTCCATGCTAAATTCGTGCGGTTTCGCCGCATTTTTGCCAAACGTTTTCCGAACGGTATAATTTTATTATACTACCACATTCGCCCCGCAAAGTCAACATAGCCGCTCTTTCCGTACTTCGTAAAAAAGCATTTTTGCCGGTTATCCAAAAGTCTCCGCAATTCGTGATTGGCTTTGTAATCAGGAGTATTGCCTTTTTTGAAAAAGTATCATATGCTATACAACCTGTGAAATATTGATTGACTACAATTAGTCAAGGGGTGGCGGAAGTATAGTATGAAACAATAACCTGTTAAAAATTTTTACATAAAGGGGGAAAAGTAAGATGTCTTTTATTTTGAAAAAAAATCTTGTAAGAACGACTTTCGATTTTACCAAAATCGGCACGGGCATTTCTCATTGTGAAAGTTTGAATCCTTATAGCGAGAGCGAAGCGACACCCAAGTGGGTTCGGTGGCAACGCCGCACACAATGCAATTGCGTAAATCCCCCGCGGCAAAAGAAAACCCCATCACTACTTGTCAGGTTTTGTTGGCGGAAGGCGAGGGATTCGTAAGGAGCGAAGCGACGGAATAGCGAAGCGAAGCGGAGCGTCACAAACAAGGTAGGAATACCGCGACTGAAACGAAGTCGGCAAGCAAAAAAGGAGAAACAAAAAAAAGAGTTTGCTCAAAGCAAACTTTTTTTGTTGCGACTACATAGCGCAGCCGACGTTGGCGGAAGGCGAGGGATTCGAACCCCCGGACACCGATCAAGGCGTCGTTCGATTTCAAGTCGAGTGCATTCAACCGGACTCTGCCAGCCTTCCAAATGGTTTTTAGCGTCTT
>CAKPPA010000106.1 GCA_934177025.1 uncultured Clostridia bacterium | reverse complement strand
GGAGGAGTTTATGTACGACGTTCAGGAAACCACGAAAGTGGCGCAAATAAAAGTAATCGGTGTCGGCGGAGGCGGAAACAATGCCGTAAACCGCATGATTAAAGCAGGAATTACCAGTGCAAGTTTTATTGCAATCAACACGGATAAACAGGCATTGTACCTGTCGAAAGCCCCGCAAAGGGTGCAAATCGGTGCAAAATTGACGAAGGGGCTCGGTGCCGGAGCGGATCCGGACGTAGGTCGTCAAGCCGCGGAAGAATCGCGGGATGCGATTAAGGAAATTTTGAAGGATACCGACCTGGTTTTCATTACTGCCGGCATGGGCGGCGGAACGGGTACGGGTGCCGCACCGGTGATAGCGTCCATTGCAAAGGAAATGGGCATCCTTACAGTGGCGGTAGTCACAAAGCCGTTTTCGTTTGAGGGCAAGCGTCGGATGACGAATGCGGAAGCGGGCATTGAAAATTTGCGTAAGGACGTGGACACGCTCGTAGTCATTCCGAACGATAACCTTGTGCAAAACTTCTCGAAAGATATGACCGTTGCGGAAGCCTTCGAACGTGCGGACGACGTGCTGCGTCAGGGCATTCAAGGCATTTCGGACATCATCGTGTTGCCTGCAATGATCAATTTGGACTTTGCGGACGTACGCTCCATTATGAAAAACAAAGGGCTTGCTCACATGGGTATCGGCGTTGGCAGAGGGGACAACCGCACGGTGGAAGCAATCCGTTCGGCAGTTTACAGTCCGCTACTGGAAACGACGATCGAAGGGGCAACGGGGCTAATTATTAACATCATCGGTGGGGCTGACCTCACGATGGGCGAAATTCAGGACGCTGTAAAAATGGTGCAGGAAGTTGTGGACCAAGGCGCGAACTTGATTTTCGGTGCCGACGTTCGACCGGATATCGAGGACGAAGTGCGCGTTACGATTATTGCAACCGGTTTTGGCGGGGTGCGTGAGCCGGAGCGGAAGCCGGAGGAAAAACAACCGGTTTACACGGCAAATCCGGCAGGCGGTGCGAAAACGGGTGCAGGCTTTTTCGGCGGATCCGTAAGGAAGGAAAGGGAAGCACAGGAACAGGACGGAAACTGGTCGAAGGGAATCAATTCGCCGGTGCTGAATCAGGACGAGGACGACAATCTCCCTCCGTTTTTAAGAAAATTGCAAGGAAAAAAATAATCGGATCGGTGACAGCATGAAAAGGACGGAAATCAAACAACTTTTTGCGGATGCGCAGGCGTTCGCAGGCAAAAAAATTACGGTCTGCGGATGGGTGCGTACACTGCGTGGCAGCAAAACATTCGGGTTTATTGAATTAAACGACGGCAGTTGCTTAAGTAGCTTGCAAGTCGTGTTTGAGGAGGATAAAATCTCCAATTTTGCGGAAATTTCAAAACTAAACGTAGGTAGCTCCGTTGTAGTGGAAGGTGTTTTGGAATTAACGCCGCAAATGAAACAACCTTTTGAACTGAAAGCGGCAAAAATTGAAATCGAAGGAAAATCCACACCGGATTATCCTTTGCAAAAAAAGAAGCATTCGGTGGAGTTTTTACGGGAAATTGCACATTTGCGTCCGCGTACGAATTTGTTCGGGGCAACAATGCGCGTCCGCTCCGTTGCGGCGTTCGCATTGCATCGGTTTTTTAACGAAAACGGATTTGTTTACGTGCATACTCCGATCATTACGGCAAGCGACTGCGAAGGTGCAGGGGAAATGTTTCAGGTTACTACGTTGGACTTAAACAATCTCCCGAAAAAGGACGGAAAAGTGGATTTCAAGCAGGACTTTTTCGGTAAGCCTGCAAATTTAACCGTTTCGGGGCAGCTGAATGCGGAAACGTACGCAACGGCTTTTGGCAAGGTGTACACGTTTGGCCCTACGTTCCGTGCGGAAAAATCCAACACCACACGGCACGCGGCAGAGTTTTGGATGTTGGAGCCGGAAATCGCGTTTGCGGATTTGAACGACGACATGCAACTTGCGGAAGATATGGTAAAATACGTTATTCGTTACGTAATGCAGGAATGCCCGCAGGAAATTGAATTTTTCAATCGTTTTGTGGATACCGGGCTAATGGAACGCTTGACCTTAGTTTCGGAAAGCGATTTTGCACGCATCACTTACACGGAAGCAATTAAATTGTTGGAACCACACAACGATGAATTTGAGTATCGAGTTTCGTGGGGGGCTGACTTACAAACCGAGCACGAAAAATACCTTACGGAAAAGATATATCGCAAACCGGTGTTTGTAACCGACTATCCGAAGGAAATCAAGGCGTTTTACATGCGCATGAACGAGGACGGAAAAACAGTGGCGGCAATGGATATGCTCGTCCCTGGGATTGGCGAACTTATCGGCGGCAGTCAAAGGGAAGAGCGTTTGGAACGCTTGGAGGAAAGGATTACGGAACTCGGAATGAAACCGGAAGATTACAAATGGTATTTGGATCTCCGCCGTTACGGCACCGTAAAACATGCAGGCTTTGGGCTCGGCTTTGAGCGGTTGGTAATGTATCTTACCGGAGTGGGAAACATTCGCGACGTGTTACCTTTCCCACGTACCGTCGGAAATGCGGAATTTTAACGAATTAAGAATTCTATGTCAGGCATAGAATTCTTTTTTTATGCTTTTTATCTAAAAAATTGGGCTTTTTGCGGCAAAATAGGTTGCATCCCCCGAAAATTCTCCTTTGCTTTTACGGACGTCGAACGGACTGCTTCGGCTTCATAACCTAAAGGGGATTTTTTGTTACGTCGAAACCTGCCGATAGTTTTTGTGTAATCGAAACGTTTTGTCACGGATAACGGCACCGTTGCAATAAAACAAAAAGTAGTATCTCCATAATTAGGGAGGAGTAATGCGATTTTTAGTAGTCGGACAAAAAGTTTAGTGTTGTTTCCGACAAGGTCGGTAAAACCGATTTTTTGAAATCCGAAAACAATGGTTCCACAAATTCCGTAAACAAAAAAGCAGCAACTAATTAAAATAAAAACACGGAAACGCCATAAGCAACAATGGTTGAAATTGCGGCTTGTACGCATTTAATGATAAAAAATTCTCTAAACCGAACCCCACAGTTTTTTAAGTAGGTAAAACTTTGAGAAAAAATGCACAGCCCTCCGAAAGAAACGAGGCAGGAGCAGAGTACAAATGCGGCTTGCGGCGAAGCACTAAAAGCAACCTCTTTGCAACCGCGCGTAACTTCAAGTAAACCGTTTAAAAAGGCTACGACAACGGGCGGAATTGCGGTAGTTGGATATACGGACAGTAGCATATCCGTTAACATGTAAAATAACGAAATGAAAGCTCCAACCGTTAAAATACTTCCTACGGATTGATAAACCGCGTTGTTTAGGACGTCGGAGCGAGGAGGAAGTGCTACGGGTTTTGTCGGATTGACGTCCGTGTAAAAATTACGAAAGCACAATCCCGTTAGCAAAGCCGAAGCGAAATGAACGGCAAACAAGGCAGTTCCTAAAACCGCATTCCCGAAAAATTTTGCACCCACCGTCCCTAAAATAAAAAGAGGTCCGCTCGTCGAACAAAACGTTGCTAGTTTTTTGCAATTTGTTTGATTGAGTAGACCTTTTTTGTAGGATTCCTCAATCATTTTTGCGCCTACAGGGTAACCAGATAAAATGCTGACGGCAAATACATATCCTGAAATTGCCGGCGCACGAAACAATTTTTTCGTAATCGGGGCAATTTTGTCGGAAAAGGAAGTAACCCAGCCCAAGTCAATTAAAAGTTTGGATAGCACGAAAAACGGAAAAAGTGCCGGCACTACACAGGTTGCCCAAAGCACTAAACCGTTCCAAATCGATGGAATATACCTCTGAGGATTGACGATAAAGAAAAAAATGATTATTATAATAAGTAGCGAAGCCAAAAAATTTTTATTACGGTTTAGCAAAGTCATACTAAACGTTATGTGAAAAAAGGAGTGTTTATGAAAAGAAAAACGCTTGGATTGGCGTTAGGATCCGGCGGATCGCGCGGATGCTGTCATATCGGGTTTTTAAAGGCGTTGCAGGAGGCTCAAATCCCTGTGGATGCAATCGTCGGTTGTTCGATGGGGGCAGTTGTCGGCGGCGCCTATGCGAGCGGTGCGGACTTGCAGGAAATGGAAAAC
>CAKPPA010000105.1 GCA_934177025.1 uncultured Clostridia bacterium | reverse complement strand
ACAGTATGCCAAAAAAGTGAAACCGTCGATCATGCCGATTTTAAAAATCGGAATTTACGTAATTAGTGAGTTGAGTTATCCTGCGCCGGCGGCAGTGAACGAATGCGTGGAAACAACGAAACAAATCGGCAAGTCGGCAGTAAGCGGGTTTGTCAACGCCGTACTGAAAAATTTCGCACGCGATCACGAAGCCGGTAAGGATTTTCTTCCGCAGGAAGGAATGGAAAAATATCGGATTTGCTATGGCTATCCGGATTGGGCTACAAAAAAGATTTTAAATGCGTACGGGCAAGCGGAAGGCGAAAAGATACTTGCGTACCGTTCCGACAACCGTTTGCAAAACGTTCGAGTTTTAACGAACCGGTTGGCACCGTGTGAATTTCAAAAGATTTTGGAAAAAAATCAGGCGGAGTTTCAGCCGACTCCTTTAAAAAACGCTTTTCTTTTAACGGATGCTGCGATGGCTGTTGTGCCAAAGGATTCCTTTGTGTGTCAGTCGTTAAGTTCAATGCTGACGGTAGAGGCTTTGGATCCGCAAAACGGCGAAACCATTCTCGACGCATGTTCGGCGCCGGGTGGTAAAGCAGTGTACGCGGCGGAAAAAGCCCCGCAATCCGAAATTACTGCTTGCGACATTCATCCGCATCGGTTGGATTTGATTCGAAATTATGCAGCAAAAACGGACGTAAAAAACATAAAAGTCGTTTTAAACGATGCAAGTAAGGAAAATCCGAAGTTTTTGCAGGCTTTTTCCATGGTGTTATGCGACGTGCCTTGTAGCGGATTCGGCGTGGCGGATAAAAAACCGGAAATTAAAATTTTTCGTACGGAACAGGACGTACAAGCCCTTACGGAAATTCAGAAAAAAATTTTGGAGCAAAGTAGTCGCTACGTAAAAAAAGGCGGTTTTTTGGTGTATTCCACCTGCAGCATTTTTCGGGAGGAAAATGCCGATGTCGTTCGGACATTTTTAGCGGAACACGAGGAATTTGAACCTGCGGAATGGTGCTTGCCCGACGGCTTCGAGCAAAAAACATCGTCCTTCGAAAAGCAGCTACTACCGCATCGGGACAAAACGGACGGATTTTATATTGCAAAATTGCGAAGGAAAGAGGTATGATTTTACTGGATTATCCATATGCGGAACAAAAGGAAATTCTTTCGGAATTTCGACTGCCCGATTACAAAATTCGGCAAATTTATCGCTGGTTGGTAAAAGGTGCAGAGTTTTCCGAAATGAGCGACCTCAGCAAGGAAATGAGGGAAGCATTATCGGCAAAATTCGTGGCGCAACCGGTCGGTATCGAAAAAACCTTTCTTTCTAAAGACGGAACCGTAAAATTTTTGTTTCGACTAACGGATCAAAATTTAATCGAAGGGGTTTTAATGCGGTATAAGTACGGCAACACGCTTTGTGTTTCGACACAGGTCGGCTGTCGTATGGGGTGCAAGTTTTGTGCTTCCGCACTTGGCGGAAGAATCCGCAATTTAAGTTCCGGCGAAATTTTAGGGCAAATTGTAGCCGCTAATCGTTATTTGTGCGGGGATTTAAAAAACAGGGAAATTACAAACGTTGTTTTAATGGGCAGCGGCGAACCTTTGGATAATTTTTACGAAGTGTGTAAATTCCTTGATTGCGTCAACGATCCCGAAGGTTTGAACATTTCCTATCGAAACATTTCGTTGTCCACTTGCGGATTGATTCCGCAAATCTATCGTTTGGCGGAAAAAAAGATGCCGCTAAACCTGACAATTTCGCTTCATAGCGCAATTCAGTCAAAGCGGGAAGCGTTAATGCCGATTGCAAAAAACAATCCCGTTTGGGAACTGAAAAAAGCGGTGATGGAATATTTTCAGCAAACAAAACGGCGAATTTATTTGGAGTATACGCTGATTGACGGAGTCAACGACGGGAAAGAGGACGTTTTGGAGTTGATTCGCTTTGCAAAAGGAATGGCGGCACACGTAAATTTGATACGATTGAACCCTGTCAAGGAATCCGGCTTGCGACCTTCCGCAAAAACAAATGAAATTCGGCAGATGCTAAACGACAACGGAGTATCCGCTACGTTGCGTCGCCAAATGGGTGTAGATATCGAAGGGGCGTGCGGCCAATTACGCAAAAGATATTTGGAAAAATCGGAGGAAAACTGAAATTTTAGGCAGAATCGTCAAAAATGTCGGCGGGCAATTCACGGTTTTGACGGAGGAAGGAACCGTAATTTGCACCGCTCGAAAAAAAATCCGTTATCGAAACGGATCGCCGCTTTGCGTCGGGGATTTCGTTGACTTTTGTTGTTTGGAGGATCAAATAGGAATTATTGTAAAGGTTTGCCCGCGAAAAAACGAGTTGACGCGGCCGCCCGTTGCTAACGTCGATCAATTGGCGTTAGTGCTTGCACGCGAACCATATCCTGATTTTTTACTCCTCGACAAATTGATTGCCTGTGCGATTTTTCATCAAATCGACGTGTTGCTAACGGTCAACAAAACGGATTTACGCGACGAAGCGTTTCATGAAAAAATCGTAAAGGAGTACGTGCCGTTTTTTCGAGTGTTGTTTGTCAGCGCGGAAAAGAAAGAGGGTTTAAACGAGTTGAAAGCGGCGCTTCACGGCAAAACAACTTGTTTTTCGGGGCAATCCGCCGTGGGGAAATCCTCCATTTTAAATGCATTGTATCCGTACCTCGGTTTGGAAACAGGGCAGCTTTCCGCCAAAACGCTGCGAGGCAAAAACACAACGCGGCACAGCGAAATTTTCCCGATGGGGGAAAACACTTTTCTTATGGACACTCCGGGGTTTTCCTTATTCGATTTTACGGAAATCCCTTCGGAAAACTTACATTTGTACTATCCGGAGTTTCAAGCGTATCTCGGAAAATGTCGATTCGACATGTGCTCGCACCGAACGGAGCCGGATTGCGCCGTAAAACAAGCGGTTGCGGAAGGAAAAATTTCATCGGAGCGATATTTTCGCTATACGGAATTTGAAAAAGAACTGAAAGAAAAAGAAAAAAATCGTTACTGAATTTGCGGAGGAACATATGTCGGAAAAAAGAATTTTGATTTCGCCATCGATATTGTCGGCGGATTTTACAAAACTAGGTGCGGAAATTGCGGAATTGGAATCCTGTGGGGCGGATTGGATTCATTGCGACGTCATGGACGGCGTGTTTGTTCCGAATTTAACGTTTGGACAAAAAATGATTGGTGACATCCGAAAAATTACAAAACAATTTTTGGACGTGCATTTGATGATTACGGAACCATCCCGTTACGTTGCGGATTTTGCCCGCAACGGCGCGGATTTAATTACGGTGCATTACGAAGCCTGTGCAGATTTACGGCAAACCCTGCAAGCAATTCGTGCAGAAGGCAAAAAAGTGGGGGTTTCCATAAAACCCACAACGGACCCACGTGTTTTGGAGCCGTATTTCGACGAATTGGATTTGGTGTTGGTAATGAGTGTCGAGCCGGGGTTCGGCGGGCAAAAATTTATGCCTTCGGCGTTGGATAAAATCCGTTTTTTAAATTTTGCAAATCGTAAATTCCAAATCGAAGTGGACGGAGGCATCGGGGAAGGCAACGCTGCGGAAATCATTCAAGCCGGCGCAGATATCCTTGTGGCGGGAAATGCGGTTTTCCGTGCGGCGGATAAAGCCGCGGTAATTGCCAAATTACGAGGTGAAAAATGACCGAAGGAAAAGGGATCATTTTACTAAACGGTCAACCTCCGTTAAAATTTCAATCGGATCCGGATGACTTCATTGTGTGTGCAGACGGAGCTTACGATTGGTGCAAAAAAGCGAATATCAAAGCGGATATTTTGCTTGGGGATATGGATAGCATCAAAAACGAGCCGAACGATTTGCCGACAGTGCGCGTCCCTGCGGAAAAAAATCAAACAGACGGGGAACTGTGTTTGGATTTTTTAACGGAAAAAGGGTTTCGGAAAATCGAAATTTGGGGAGCGTTCGGCAAAAGGCAGGATCACTTTTTGGGGAATTTGTCCTTGCTGTACAAGGCTTATCGTTTGGGTGTCGATTGCATGCTGCGAGGGGATAAGGAAAACATGTTCCTTGCTGCGGGTAACGTTTCATTTCGCACGGAGAAAAAATCCGTCGTTTCGATATTACCTTTTTTCGATTCGGTACATATAATGAATTCAAAAGGACTGAAATATCC
>CAKPPA010000104.1 GCA_934177025.1 uncultured Clostridia bacterium | reverse complement strand
ACAAAAAGAATTTAATGGAAGAATTGAAAAAAATCAATCGCGTTGTGGAAAGGGAGTTTCCGCAAGCATCGCGACAAAACGTGATTGTTTTGGATGCTACAACGGGGCAAAATGCGTTGTCGCAGGTGGAAATTTTCAACGAGGCCATTGATTTGGACGGAATCGTTTTGACAAAACTTGACGGAACGGCAAAAGGTGGCGTTGTGTTGTCCATTAACGCAACAATGGAAATTCCGGTTTGGTTTGTCGGCGTCGGCGAAGGTGTCAATGACTTAATGGAATTTGATGCGGAATCTTTCGTGGACGGGATTCTGTAAAACGCTTGACGGAACAAACGAAACAGAGTAAAATGAGTGTAAAGTAAAATTACTTTACACTTTTTGTTTATGAAAAACGAACGAATCGGAATTTACATTGAACAGTTGAACGATATGTACGGTTGCCTTTTGACGGAAAAACAAAGGCAAGCACTGCGCCTTTACTACGACTGCGACATTTCCTTAAATGAAATTGCGGAGCAGTGGGGTGTTACGCGGCAAGCTGTCCGCGATTTGGTGGAGCGTTCGGCGGGGATCTTGACGGATTTCGAGGAAAAACTGCATTTGCTGGATAAAAAGGCCGAGTTAAAAAAACTCAGTTCCGAAATTCAGTCGGAACTAAAAAACGACGAACTGATTCGGCGTCTCCAAAAATTTACGGAGGAATTTTAAATGCCGCTATTTTCGAATTTAGCAGATAAAATAAATCACACGTTTTCCAAACTGACGAATCGGGGCGCGCTGACGGAGCTGGAAATTAAGCAGGCAATGCGCGAAGTACGAATTGCGCTTTTGGAAGCGGACGTTAACCTTACGGTAGCCAAGGATTTTATCAACAAAGTTACGGAAAAAGCCGTTGGGGAACAGATTCTGAAAAGTCTTACTCCGGGGCAACAAGTCATTAAAATCGTCAACGAGGAATTGACGGAATTAATGGGCTCCACGCAAAGTAAACTTACGGTTTCGAGCAAACTGCCTACGGTAATTATGATGTGCGGTTTGCAGGGCGCAGGCAAAACGACAATGTGCGGCAAACTCGGGCTGTACCTGAAAAAGCAAGGAAAAAAACCTTTGTTGGTTGCATGCGACATTTATCGTCCGGCGGCAATTCATCAGTTGCAAATCGTAAGCGAAAAAGCGGGTGTCGGCTTTTTTGAAAAAGGGCAAATCGATCCTGTCAAAATTGCGGAACAGGCGGTTGAGTACGCTCGCAGTCAAGGTTACGACACGGTTATTTTGGATACAGCCGGTCGGCTCCATATCAACGAAGAGTTGATGACCGAACTGAAAAACATTAAAAAGAAGGTGGAAGTACACGAAACGCTTCTTACCGTGGACGCAATGACGGGTCAGGATGCCGTCAACGTAGCGAAAGCATTTGATGAAGGGTTGGACGTAACGGGCGTAATCGTTACCAAACTTGACGGCGATACGCGTGGCGGAGCAACGCTTTCCATCAAGGCTGTTACGGGTAAACCGATTAAGTTTTGCGGAATCGGCGAAAAAATGGACGAGTTGGAACCGTTTTATCCGGATCGTATGGCAAGCCGCATTCTCGGCATGGGTGACGTGTTGACGCTTATCGACAAGGCGCAGCAAGCCGTTTCGGAGGAGGAAGCAAAACAGTTAGCAAAAAAATGGAAGGAGCAGTCTTTCGATTTAAACGACTATCTTGCACAATTCGAAAATCTGAAAAAAATGGGAAACATCAAGGATTTGGTGGGCATGATCCCGGGTGCAGGGAAATTAAAACTTTCGGATGAGGACATTAACGAAAAGGAACTGCTTCATTTTAAGGCGATTATCCAATCGATGACAGCCGAGGAACGGAGTAATCCGAAAATATTAAATTATGCGCGACGGAAACGCATTGCGGCAGGTAGTGGCACGTCGGTGCAGGACGTAAACAAATTAATCAAGCAATTCGAGCAATCGAAGGAATTGATGAAGCGCTTTTCAGGCAAAAAAGGGATGAAACTCCCGTTTTGAATAAAATAACAAAGGATTGGAGGAAACTATTATGGCAGTAAAAATGAGATTGACGAGATTGGGCGACAAAAAGAGTCCGTTCTATCGTATCGTGGTGGTGGATTCGCGCAAAGCACGCGACGGTGCTTACGTGGATTTGGTGGGAACGTATGATCCGCTGAAAAATCCGGCTGAAGTAAAACTCGACGTTGAAAAAGCAAAAAAATGGATCGCAAACGGCGTACAACCTACGGATACCGTGCGTTCGATTTTGGTTAAGGAAGGGATTTTGCCGTCCAAGCAAAACAAGAGTGAAAAAGAATGATTGAATTCGTTGAATTTATCGTGAAGGAACTAGTCGATCGAAAGGACGAAGTTTCGGTGGAAATCAAAACGGACGGGGAGAACGAAGTTATTTTGATTCACGTAAATCCTTCCGATACCGGTAAAATCATCGGAAAACAGGGTCGGATCGTAACGGCGATTCGTACTGTAGTGAAAGCGGTCGGAATGAAAAAAGGCATTCGTTACACGGTGGAAATCGTCGACAGCAAGGAATAATGCAGAAACCGCAGGCCGATTTATCGCTGCGGATTCTTTTTACGTAATTATGGAAAAAGTTTTAATCGGAAAAATTTTAAAAGCCCAAGGAATCCGCGGGGAAGTGAAAGTAGCCACTTATTTAAACGAACCGAAGGAATTCCTCGGTTTAAAATACGTGTATCTAAACGGACAAAAAATTTCCGTTGTAGCGGCAAGGGTATCCGGTAGTGCTGCCTATTTAAAATTTGCAACCATTGCGGATCGAAATCAAGCAGAACAACTACGTGACATGGAGTTGTACGCGGATCGCGAACAGTTGCCTTTACAGGATGGGGAGTTTTTGATTGACGACCTCATTGGAATGGAGGTTTTTTCGGAAGATGGCGAAAACATCGGAAAACTGGTGGAAATTTTGCAAAACGGACGAACGGATGTGTTTCGATTGCAGTCGGAACACGGTTACGTCATGTTTCCGTTTTTGAAAAAATTACTTGTGCAGGTGGATTTTGCGTCCGAAAAAATCATTGTAAAAAAGGAAGTCTTTTTGCAGGTTTGCAGTTATGAGAATTGATATTTTAACGTTATTTCCTGAAATGTTTGCGCCGTTAAAAGCATCCTTGCTGAAACGCGCTACGGATAAGGGAATTTTGGAAATCAATCTGATTAACATTCGTGATTATTCACAGGATAAGCACAAAAAGTGCGACGATGCGCCGTTCGGCGGCGGTGCCGGTATGGTAATGACTCCGCAGCCGATTGTTTCTGCCTTAAAATCCATTGCAGGGTACGAAAATGCAAAGTGTATTTACATGTCCCCGCAGGGAGCAACGCTGTCGCAGTCAAAAGTACGGGAGCTTTCGCAGGATCAACACCTTATTTTGCTGTGTGGTCATTACGAGGGCGTGGATCAACGTGTGTTGGATCTTTATTTTCCAGAGGAAATCTCTATCGGGGATTACGTGTTGACGGGAGGGGAATTGCCTGCCATGATTTTGGCGGATGCCGTCAGCCGTTACGTCCCGGGGGTGCTCGGCAGTGAAATGTCGACCATGGAGGAGAGTTTTTCCGAAGGAATGCTGGAGTATCCGCAATATACGCGTCCACAGTCGTTCGAAGGGCTGGAAGTACCGGAAGTTTTACTGAACGGAAATCATCGCCGCATTGCGGAATGGCGTAAGGAAAAACAGGAAGAAATTACCAAGCGTAAAAGGCCGGATTTGTGGAAGGAGAAGGAACAATGATTATTCAGTGGTTCCCCGGGCATATGACAAAAGCCCTTAGGGAAATGAAAGCGCAAGCATCGGTAGTGGATGGTTTTTTGTACTTGTTAGATGCTCGCTGTCCGCGTGCTTGCATTAATCCGGAATTCGATCAACTCATTTCACAAAAGCCGTGCTTGTACGTGCTAAATAAAGCGGATCTGGCGGATGCCACCGTAACGGAAGGCTGGTTACGATTTTTTCGTTCGAAAAAGCAAGGTGCCGTTACTTGTGTGGCAACGGAAAACCGAACACGTGCTATGCTGTTAAAGGAAATTGAAAAACTATTGTCAGAAAAAATGCAGCGTATGAGGGAAAAGGGAGTACGAAAGCCACTGCGTTTAATGGTTGTCGGTGTACCGAATTGCGGAAAGTCCACTTTAATCAATTCCCTT
>CAKPPA010000103.1 GCA_934177025.1 uncultured Clostridia bacterium | reverse complement strand
ACAACTTGCCCTGCGACAGGGTTTGAAACAGTTCGTCCAATCCGCCGGTGTCGATGCGGGTTAACTGCTCCTCGATGCGTTCGGTTAACTGCTGTTCGAGTTCCGTTGACGAATCCGCATAAACTTGCCCTACGGAAACAAGCGAAACGAAAAACAACGGCAGTAAAAAAACGAAAATGCGCGTTACGAAATGCTTTTTTTGTTTTTCCACCGGAAACAACGTCATGGTAAAATCCCCGTAATGATTTCCACCAGCGAATTAATGATGGGAAGTGCCAAAACGATAATCACTACTTTGCCCCCTAACATGATTTTATCCCCCACACTTTTGCTGCCGGCATCCGCACATACGTTGGCGGAAAACTCCGTTAAATAACCCACGCCGATGATTTTCAACACCGAGGAAAACAGCCCCATGTCGATTTGCGTTTTTTCCGCAATGCGATAAAAGGCGTCGATTACGTCGAACAGGCGGTCGAACACCACTAACAGCATCAAAATTCCGGAGGCGACGCCCGTTAACAGTGCCATTTCCGGACGGGTATCCTTTAACAACAAAATCAGCACGGTAGAAATCACACCCAACGCAACCAATTTGAAAATCATGCTAAAACTCAAACAACGCGCGAATGGTGTCGAACAGTTGCACAATCATATCCAACACCATAAGCACCACCAAAATTAGCCCCGCAAGGGTGGAAAGCGTTGCAATTTCGTCCTTGTCGGATTTTTTTAAAAGCGTGTTGATGATTGCCGTCAAAATTCCGATTGCCGCTATTTTAAAAATGATATCTACGCCCATAGTGTTTTCCTCACATCAGCAAAACCGACAGCAACAGCCCTAAAAAAATGCTTAATTTTTGATACAACACTCCGCTTTTGCCATACTCCCGTTTTGATTCCGCAATTTTTTCGTCCAAAATTTTTTCAAAGGATTGAATGGCATTTAACTGACTTTCCCGATCGCTTTTGCCTAAACCGCCGAAAAAAGCAAAGAGAAAAGCGGCGTCCTCCTCCGAAAAAAAGGAGATTGCGTTGCGCGCGCTTGCATTCGACATTGAAAACTCCTCGCCCTTTTCGCACGCTTTTTGCATTTCCCCTAAAAATTCGGCAAAAGCACTTGTCCTGTTTTGATGCCGTTTGAAAAAATCAGGGAGTTTTGTTTGCAAAAAACCGATGTCCCCTCGCAATTCGCGACAAAAGGACTGCAGTTCCTCCCAAAACAAAATTTTTTGGCGATACGAACGGGAAAGCAAGTGCCCTAAATAGGCGCAACCGCCCGTTAATGCCGCACATGCCAAAAGTTGCATTAGCATAATGCGTTTAACTCCGCATCGTAAATTCCCTCGACGGTGCCCACGCGCTTTGTTTTGGAAAGGACGACGTATGCCTGAAAAAATCCGTCCCGATTTTTTTGCAGATACGTTTTTGCATCCGCCGCATGTGCCGAAGCAAGCACCGTAACGCCTTCCAACGAAATTTTGCGCAAAAAAGCACTTTCCTCGTTTGTGATTTCGTCCGTTACGACAACGTCGGGATTGAAACTGCGCACGGCGTTTTCGAAGGCCTCCCCCTTAGGGCAGTTGGCGACGTAATCCACGTTGAGTGAAAAGGCGGGCGTTCCGTTTTGCGCACAAAGTAATTCGTTGCGTTCGTCGGCGACAAAAATGTTTTTCCATGGGTTGTGCCGTGTGATTTGGCGAACGTAATCCCTTAAAAAAGTGGTTTTACCCGCACCCGGCGGCGACACAACCAAAAGGTTGCAAATGCCGAGCCGAAGATACGCCTTTTCCGCACAATTCGGAACGTCCCTTACGATACGCAAATTGAGTGAGGAAAAGTTCTTTAACGTTGCAATTCGATTTTCCTTTAGCACGGCTTGCCCGCCTAAACCGATGCGAAGTCCGTTAAAACTTAAGTAGCCCCGACGAATTTCATCGTTGTAGGCGTAAACGGAATTTTCGCAAGCAAGCATGACAATGCGCTCGATTTCCTTTTGCGACGTTTGAATTACCCCGTGCCGATCCGTAAGGTAATTTCGCCCTGCCGTGGTTTCGACACAAACGGGGCAA
The DNA here is from genome assembly GCA_934177025.1 of uncultured Clostridia bacterium. Lineage (GTDB taxonomy): Bacteria > Bacillota > Clostridia > Christensenellales > CAG-314 > CAKPPA01. The sequence continues at coordinate 2,132 of CAKPPA010000103.1, read as the reverse complement.
TTCGCCCGTAAGCGCACTTCCGTAAGTACGTTTTTCAACGGAAGGAGTGCCGACGTCATCCGTTCCGGTAAAATCCTAAGTAATTCGTTCATATTTTTATTTTATGGACGGAATGCCGAATTATGACGGGGAGAATTTTTTTCGTAGACGCTTCCCTTCCCTTTTCCGTCACAAAAAAGCAATCGACGAAAGGTTTTACTCACGCAACAAAAAAAGGCAAACAAAAAACCGCCGCTCCGTAGAAACGAAGCGGCGGTTTGATACCCCCTAATACGATTAGCGTTGTTTTCCGCAAAAGATGAGTCCCAACGTGCCCGGCCCGCAGTGCGTGCCGATGACAGGGCCTACCATTTGGATGTGAATGGTTGCATTCGGATATTTTTCCAAAATTGCGTTTTTCAGCGTTTCGGCTTTGTCCTCGCAATCGCCGTGCATAATCCAAACGTCGTAATTTTCGCAATCCATAACGTTTTCGCAAAACCGATCCAACAAGTAGCCGATGACTTTGCGGGAGCCTTTGACCGTGTCGACCTTGTCGATACTGCCGTCCTCCATGATTTTTAACACAGGTTTAATGCCGAGCATTCCGCCGAGAAATGCCACCGCAGGTGAAATCCTGCCGCCGCGTTTTAAGTGATTTAAGTCGTCCACAATGAAATACGTCGAAACGTGGTTTGTGAAATCCTCCAAAAACGCGATGATTTCGTCGAAACTTTTGCCTTCCTTGTACATTTTGCCGGCATAGTAGCACTGAATGCCGCAACTCATGGAAATGCCCTTCGAGTCGAAGGAACGAAAGGTTGCATTCGGATATTTTTGCTTTAATTCCGCCACCGCAAGATCCATAAATTGGAACGTGCCGCTGAGTTTATGCGAAAAAGTCAGGTAAAAAATATCCTCGCCTTTTTGAAAATACGGTTCGAAATAATCGAGATAATCCTGCACGTTGAGTGCGGAAGTTTTTGGCATTTCCCCCGCACGCACCGCTTCAAAAAAACTTTTGTAATCACTGTTTTTGCCGTTGTCGTCAAAGTACTCCTGCCCTTTCAAAATGTAAGGCATTTTGATAAGTTTCAGCCCGAATTCCTCGGCTTTGTCGTACCATAATTCCGCATCGGCGTCGATAAAAAATACACTCATAAATCATTCCCTCCGGTTGCTAGAACCGATTTTATTATACTGGAAAGTTTTTGATTTAGCAATACTTTTCCGAAACGAGTTTAAATTTCCTGCCATTCGGCGATGCGTTCCGCCAGTTTGCGAATTTTTTCCGCATACTCGGCGGCTTTGCGACGCTCGGCTTCGATGAGTTGCTGCGGGGCTTTGCTGACAAAGCCTTCGTTACGCAATTTGCCTTCCGCACGCTGTTGTTCCTGACGCGCGTTTTCCAATTCCTTGGTTAAGCGCACAATTTCCTTTTCCACGTCGACCAAGTCCCCCAGCGGAATGTACACTTCCCCCGCCGAGCAAATGAGCGACACCGATTTTTCCGGAGCGGCTTCCACAAACGAAATGCTGTCCGCACCTGCCATTTTTTGCAGGTACACAAACACGCCTTCCATTTCCGTTTTGCGATCCGTTTTCATCAGTAAGCGAATGCGACGATTCGGCGCAACGTCCATTTCCTTGCGGGCGTTGCGGATTTTGACGATGATTTCCTTTAATGCGGTGAGCGTTTCGTAATCCGCATCGAACACCAGCGATGCATCGAACTCCGGATAAGACGCCGTCATAATGGTTTTGCCGAAACCGAATTCCTGATAGATTTTTTCCGTAATGAACGGAATAAACGGATGCAACAATTTGAGCGTTTGCTCCAAAACGTAGTTTAACACCGCAAGCGTTGTCAGGCGTTTTTCCTCGTCCGTGCCGTACAGCACCGGTTTGGAAAACTCGATGTACCAATCGCAAAATTCGCTCCACATAAAATCGTACAACTTTTGCGAAGCCAAGCCTAACTCGTACTTTTCGAGGTTTTCCGCCACTTCCTTGGCGGTGTGATTGAGTTCGTGCAAAATAAACCGATCCGCCGCGGTAAGTTCCCGCCCGCGCCAATCCGGAATTTCCTTATCCTCGGAGTTCATCCGCACGAAACGCGATGCGTTCCAAATTTTGTTCATAAAGTTTCGCGT
>CAKPPA010000102.1 GCA_934177025.1 uncultured Clostridia bacterium | reverse complement strand
ACGTTTGACCTACCGCCGCGGCTGCCTGCCTGCCGCAAATGTCGTCGGGTTTTTTCGGAAGTTTTAAGCGTTCCACGCCGACGCCGATTGCGCCGGACGACACCAGCACCATTTCCTTGCCTTGGTTTTTTAAATCGCTGATGACGCGACACAGGGCATCGATGCGGCGTAAATTCAGTTTTCCGTTTGGATACGTCAACGTTGACGTGCCGACTTTAATGACAATTCGTTTGCATTCGCTAAAATCTCTCATTGCTGTTTTTCCGCCTTAATCATTCCGAATTTTGTGTACACTTCGGCATTCCCGCGCACTTTGATTGCACTGGTTTTTGCCGTGAACTCCGCAATTAAAACTTCGCCCTTGTCCAAATTTTCCGTGTGATGGCTGCGCGTGTCCTCGCCACGCGTTAACCCGATGATTTGCGTGCCGTTGCTTAACGCTTTGACACAGATATAATCGCTGCGATCCCCGAAAAACGTTTTTTCTTCCATACTAATCTCTCCCTTTTTCGACGTATTTAATATTTTCGTCCCGTAACAATGCACCCAGTTCGATTTTCAGTGCGGGGCAAATGCGCACTTTTTGCTCCAGCCCCAAGCCTTTTTTGCCGACAACCAGCACAATCGGCACGTCCCCTTCGTAGTTTTCCACCACGGAAAGCAGTTTGTCGTACAAGTCCTCGTCCTTTTTTTCCATTTTAAGGTACAAAATGCCGCTCGACTTTTCCTTAGGGGCTTCCGCCTCCTTCTCCTTATCCGACCAGACTTCCATTTTATCGACGCTGACTTTCGGCTTTTCGCCGCCGGTCATATGCAAAACGCCGCTGACGGTGACAACCGCGTCCTCCGCGATTTGATTTTTAAACTTTTCGTAAGCGTTGGAGTAAAACGCAACTTCCACGCTGCCGTACAAATCCTCCAGCACGGCGAACATCATCGGCTTGTTGGTGTTTTTGGAAATGACTTTGCGTACTTCCGTTAACATTCCGCCCATGGTTACGCGCTTGTTGTCGTAAATGCCGTCCGCCACCGTGTGCTCCGCTTCCTCGTCCGGAAACTCCTCCTCCGACTCCGTCGATTGAATGAACGACGTGTTAAACGTGAATTGACTGAGCCGGTCGCGGTACTCGTCCAACGGGTTGCCCGTAAGGTAAATTCCGAGTACTTCCTTTTCCAACATCAGTTTGTACTTGTGGTTGTACTCCGGCACGTCGGGATAGGCAACATCCTCCTCAACTGCCGACGGGGTCAACAAATCGAACATGGAAAACTGCCCGCTTTCCTTTTGCTTTTTGTCCGCCGAAACCTGTGAAATGACGGTGTCGTAAACTGCCATTAACTGCGAACGGGTTTTGCCGAAGCAATCGAAGGCCCCTGCCTTAATCATGCTTTCGACCAAACGCTTGTTCAGCACGCTGTTGTCCACACGGGAAACGAAATCCTTCAGGTTTTTAAATTCGCCGTTGGCGTTTCGCTCCTCCACGATTTTGTTGACGACACTGCCGCCGACGTTTTTGATCCCTGCCAGCCCGAATCGTACTTTGCCGTCCTCAACGGAAAACTCCGCTTCCGAACGGTTGATGTCCGGTTGCAGTACGGCAATGTTCCGCTCCATGCAGTAGCCGACGTATTTTTTGATTTCATCGCTGTTGGTGATGCGGTTGTTTAGCACCGCCGCGAGAAATTCCTCAATGTGATACCGCTTGAGATATGCCGTTTGATATGCCACGACGGCATAGGCGGTTGCATGCGATTTGTTGAACGCGTACTCTGCAAACTTTTGCATTTTGCCGAAAATCATACGCGCCGTATCCTCCGGAATGCCGCGACGAACGCACCCGTCCACAACGACGTTGCCGTTTTCGTCCACCTGACCGTTGACGAACAATTCCTTTTGCCGCTCCATTTCGGCGGCGTCCTTATGCCCCATGGCGCGGCGCACCATGTCCGCACGCCCCAACGAAAAACCGGCAAGGTCGCGCACGATTTGCATCACTTGCTCCTGATACACCATGCAACCGTAAGTGACTTCCAAAATCGGTTTTAAGGAATCGTGATCGTACAACACTTTTTCCGGATTGTTTTTGCCTTCGATGTAACGCGGAATTTCCACCATCGGCCCCGGCCGATACAACGAAATACCCGCAATAATATCCTCCAAACGATTCGGCTTTAATTCCTGCATCGTTTTTTTCATGCCCGCGCTTTCCAGCTGGAACACGGCATCCGTATCGCCCGACGAAATCAGGTCGAAAACGTTTTGATCCGCATAGTCGTCCTTACTGAAATCAATGCGCTTGCCCGTTGTTTTTTCCACCAAACGAATGGCTTTGTTGATGTCCGTCAGTGTGCGAAGCCCCAAAAAGTCCATTTTCAGCAAACCGAGTTTTTCGACTTGCGTCATGTTGTACTGCGTGGTGACGTCGTTTCCGTTTTTTTGCAACGGCACGTGATCGGAAATCGGATCGCGACAGATGACGACGCCCGCCGCGTGCATGGACGTGTTGCGCGGTTGCCCTTCCAAACTCATTGCCAAGTCCAACACGTTGCGCATGGTTTCGTTGTTGTTGTAAACTTCCAACAACTCCGACGACGTGTGATCCTCCACAGTGCCGTCCTTGTTTTTCTTTTTGACAATGCCCAAAAGTTCCTTCAAATGCACTTTGCCGTCCGGAATGAGTTTGGTTACCTTAACAACTTCGCTAATCGGCACGTTTAGCACCCTGCCGACGTCCTTGACGGCTGCTTTTGCCGCCATGGTTCCGAAGGTGACGATTTGTGCAACGTTGTCCTTGCCGTATTTTCGAATGACGTACTCGATGACTTCGCCGCGGCGATCCACACAAAAATCCACGTCGAAATCCGGCATGCTGACGCGTTCCGGATTTAAAAACCGTTCGAACAGCAGGTTGTAGCGCAACGGCTCGATTTTCGTAATGCCGATGGCATAGGCTATGATACTGCCTGCGCCGCTACCGCGCCCCGGCCCGACGGGGATGCCTTGACTTTCCGCATAGTGAATGAAATCCCACACGATGAGGTAGTAGTCCACAAAGCCCATGCGGCTGATGACGCTGAGTTCGTAATCCGCACGTTCGCGAATTTCGGGCGTGATGCAATCGTACTTTTTTTGCAGCCCTTCCTCGATTAAATCTTTTAAAAAATCGTACGGGGTTTGCCCGTTGTCCGGAACGTACTTCGGAATTAATTCCTTGTTCCGCGTCAGTTCCACGTCGCACTGCATGGCGATTTTGTGCGTGTTTTCCACCGCTTCCGGACAGTAACGGAACAATTCGCTCATTTCCTCGGTGCTTTTGAAGTAAAACTGATCCGTTTGAAACTTCATGCGGTTGGTGTCCGTCAAAAGTTTGCCCGTTTGCACGCACATCAAAATATCCTGCGCGACACTATCCTTTTGCTCGATGTAATGCACGTCGTTGGTGGCAACAAGCCCAATCCCCAATTCGTGCGCGATTTCGATCAAAATCGGGTTGGAACGCTTTTGCTCCTCCAGCCCGTGATCCTGAATTTCGATGTAGTAGTCCTCCCCGAACAGATCCCGATACTTCTTTGCCAAGGCTTTGGCTTCGTCGATGCGTTGATCCAAAATCAGCCGAGGCAATTCCCCCGCAATGCATGCCGAAAGGCAAATCAGTCCCTCGTGGTGCTGCTTGAGTAGTTCGAAATCGATTCGAGGTTTGTAGTAAAACCCGTCCAGATACGCCATGGAATCCAACTTGACGAGATTTTTGTAGCCGACGTTGTTTTTTGCCAACAAAATCAAATGGAACGGTTTGTTGTCGCTGTAATGCCCGCCCTTACTCAACCGATCCTTTGCGACGTAAACTTCGCAGCCCAAAACAGGGCGGATGCCCGCCGCTTTGGCTTTGGTATAAAATTCGTAAACGCCGAACATGTTGCCGTGGTCGGTAATTGCAACGGAATCCATCCCCATTTGTTTGCAGGACTCCATTAACCGATCGATTCGCGCGGCACCGTCCAACAGGCTGTACTCCGTGTGTACATGTAGATGTGTAAACTGCGCCATGATTGTTTTTTTATCCGATTAGATTCTCCACCGTTTGCAATGCGAAATCCGCATCGTCCCCCTCGGCGTAAACGAGGATGTTATCCCCCTTTTTCAGCATTAAGGAAATGACCCCCATAAGACTTTTGCCGTTGACGTTTTTGCTGCCAAACTGAATGTGTACGG
>CAKPPA010000101.1 GCA_934177025.1 uncultured Clostridia bacterium | reverse complement strand
AGCCTGCCCGAACGCAAAAATCCTTACCAGTTTTCCTGCCGGCGAAGCAGGGCTAAAAGCACATTACGGGGATTTGGGGTACACGGGTGTAAAAAGCGGCGATCAACTGTCGCTCGGATCGAAAACCCTTCAATTCGTGCAAATTCCTATGGTGCATTGGCCGGACAGCATGGTAAGCTATTTGGTGGAGGATGCAATTCTATTTTCGAACGATGCTTTCGGTCAACACTTTGCGTCGAGCGAACGCACGGACGAGGAAGTGCCTGACATCAACGAAGTGTTCCGCGAATCGGATAAGTATTACGCCAACATCGTTCTGCCGTTTACCGGTCCGGTCAACAATGCGTTACAGGCTTTGGGCGGCTTAAAAATCAACGTAATTGCACCAAGCCACGGAATTATTTGGAAAAAGCATATTCCGGACATTTTGGATCGCTACGTGCACGATTACGTCAATCAGGATCGGGTTGAACAGGCAGCCATTGTGTACGATGTGGGCAAGCACGGAAAAAATTGCGCAGGCAATTGCGGCTGCATTCGAAATCAAGCACATTCCTTACAAAATGATTGATTTAAAAGTAGTGCACAATACCGAAGCGATTACGGAAGTAATGAAAAGTAAATACGTATGCGTAGGCTCGCCGACTTTAAACAACGGAATTATGCCTACGGTGGCAAGCTTTTTGTGCTACATGAAAGGACTTTCGCCACGCCCGAAATTTTCGCTTGCCTTCGGTTCCTATGGTTGGAGCGGACAAAGCCCGTCCATTGTGGAGGAAGAATTGAAAAAATGCAAGTTTACACCGCTTTGCGATATGATCCGTTTGCAGTACATTCCGTCTGCGGAAAAATTGCAGGAAGTAACGAATAAAGTCGTAGCGGCGTTGGAAAATTGCTAACCAAACTACGTGAGTAATGTAAAAAGCGCGGAAAATTCCGCGCTTTTTTATTTGATTTTAAAGCAAACGTAAGTTAGGACTTTTAGCAAAATTTTTTGCAGTACAAAAAAAGCAAGGGAACGGACAAAGGGAATCATTGAGGTTGAGTAAACTTTTTTCCTCTGTGTCAAAAAAAAGTTGTCAACAGTGGCACGGCTCACACGGATCAAAAGGATTTTTCAAAAATTTATTCCGCAATGTTCCCGAATTGTTTACTTTTGTCAAAATTTCTTTTATACTTTTTTCGAGGTGTTTATGAAAATTGCGGTAATAGGGGGCGGCGCATCGGGACTGACCGCGGCAATCGCCGCTGCGGAAAAACACGACGTGACTGTGTTCGAAAAACAAAATCGGCTCGGGAAAAAAATTTTGGTCACCGGTAACGGAAAATGCAACGTCAGTAACGCCGAAATTACGCGGGAATCGTTTGGGCGTTTTTATCGTAACGCTTCGTATGCCGAAAAAATGTTTCAAACTTACGATTATGTTTTTTTAAAAAAACAATTGGAACAACTCGGGCTTGAAATCAAAACGGATGCTACAGGGCGAGCCTATCCTTACTCGGAATCGGCGGAGAGCGTGGCGGACGTGTTGTTAACCGCCTGTAAAAAACGTGGCGTAAAACAGGTTTTAAAGGGCGTAAAACAGATACTCCCTCAAAAAAACGGATTTTCCGTCGTTACGGAGGAGGGCAAATTCAATTTCGATCGCGTAATCCTTGCCGTCGGCAACGTTGCCGGCAAAAGGGAGGAATTTGTGGACCTTTTAGAGGGAACACATCCTTACACTTCGTTTGTACCTTCGTTGGTTCCGTTGGAAGTAACGCCTGTTTTAAAGCAGTGCGACGGGGTGCGGGTAAAAGCAAAAGTTTCGTTGTACGACGGAAAGGAAAGGAGGTTTGCGGAACGAGGCGAAGTGCTTTTCCGAAAATACGGTTTTAGCGGAATCGTTGTTTTTAATGCATCGTCGGTTTGGAGCGGCAAGGCAACGGAACGGCTGGAGTTGGATTTGTTTCCGGATTTTTCGGAAAGCGAATTAAAGCAAAAATTAAACTATCGTTTTTCCGTTTGCGGGGGTTCGCCGCGTGACTTGTTCCGCGGGTTACTGCATCCGAAACTGACGGAAGCGTTATGCACGTTGCAGCGGGAAAAACGAATCGGCAACAATTTGGACGAATGGACAAACTTGTTGAAGCATTGGCAATTCCGCATTACAGGGCCGCGTTCGTTTTCGGAAGCGCAGGTCGTGCGCGGGGGAATCCGTTGGGATGCGATCGATGAAAATTTCCAAAGTAAAATTTGGCAAGGATTGTATTTTTGCGGGGAAATTTTGGATATTGACGGTTTGTGCGGAGGTTTTAACCTACATTTTGCTCTTTCTTCAGGGTACTATGTCGGGCATAGTATATGAAAAACACTTATTTGACCGAAACAATCGGGGTGGAACTCAACGTTTCGGAAAAAAATTACATAGGCATTGTCACAAAACGTTACAATTGCAAGCAATCGGATTTGGAAAATTTTCGAATTTACAAAAAATCAATCGATGCCCGAAGGAAAAATCAAATCCTTTATCGTATTTCGTTTTTGTTCGACAGTGAAAAAACATTTGCATTGCCAAAATACCAGCAGCCGGAGGACGTGTTCGCGATTCCGAAAGTAACGGCGGAATTTCGTCCCGTTGTCGTAGGGTTCGGCCCCGCGGGGATGTTCGCCGCACTTTTGTTGGCGAAAGCGGGTTTACGCCCTGTTGTGCTGGAAAGGGGCAAAAGCATTTCCGAGCGTAAAAAGGACGTGGAGCATTTTTGGGCGACGGGAAATTTTTCGGAGGAATCCAACGTGGCATTCGGGGAAGGCGGCGCAGGGGCGTTTTCGGACGGAAAATTAACTACGGGAATTCACGATCCGAAAATTTATTCGGTTTTGAAGGAGATGGTCGCTTGCGGTGCTCCCGAGGAAATTTTGTACAGTGCAAAGCCTCATATCGGAACGGATCGCCTTGCCGAAATGGTAAAAAATGTTCGGGAAAAAATTATATCCTTGGGCGGGGAAATTCTGTTCGAAAGCAAACTTACGGATTTTGTTACGGATTGTAACGACTTAAAACAAATCGTTTACGAACACGACGGAAAGGCGTGCCGTTTGGATACAAAAGGAATGATCCTTGCCGCAGGGCACAGCGCAAAAGATATTTTCCAACTTGCACAAAGGAAGGAAATGGCTGTGAAAAGTAAAAACTTTTCCGTCGGAGTGCGAATCGAGCATCCGCGCGAATGGGTGGATCGGACGCAGTACGGAAGCACGCATCGGGATTTAGGTGCGGCGGACTACAAACTGGTGTCGCACACGCCTTACGGCTCGGTTTACACGTTTTGCATGTGCCCGGGCGGGCGCGTGATAGCCTCCAATTCCGAACCCGATTCGATTGTGACAAACGGCATGAGCCGCTTTCGTCGGGACGAAAAAAACTCCAATTCCGCCGTTTTGGTGGAAATTGAAAAGTTTCCAACTCCTATGGACGGAGTGCGGTTCCAGCAGGAAATGGAGCGGCGCGCGTATAACGAAAAAAATCCATACTATGCCCCGTGCCAAAATGCGGAAGATTTTTTAAGCGGAAAAATCAGCGAAACCTACGTGTGCAATCCGAGTTATTTACCCGGAGTGTATGCGGCGGATTTAGCCACGTTTTTTCCGAAAAGCGTAACACAGGCACTTCGTCACGCCCTGCCGGAATTTGATAAAAAAATGAAAGGATTCCTTTCCAAAGGTGTTTTGACGGGGGTGGAAACGCGATCGTCCTCACCGATTCGCATTTTAAGGGATGAAAATTTCGAAAGCAACGTGAAAGGAATTTATCCGTGCGGTGAGGGAGCCGGTTACGCCGGCGGAATTATGTCCGCCGCGGTAGACGGGTTGCGATGCGCTATGGCGTTGCTTCGTCGTTGTACGGAAAAATCGGAAGGGTAGTTTTTGGGGTTGAAATCGACAGGAGGGAAAACAGTCTTTTTAAAACTCCGGAAAGGGTTACAACAAAAGCAGTAAATTGAAAAAATTTTATTTTTACCGAACGGCTTTACGGTCGGTGCGGTTTTGACGTAAGGAAACGGGATAGCCATTGGGCTATCCCGTTAACTAATGTCAAAAAACATTGCATGGTAAATTTTATCCTTTTCGTTGCTCACCGAAGGAAACATGCGTTTACCACCGGCGTTGCAGTTTAGCATAGCATTTTTTCTGTGAGGTTTTGTACGCGGACGCTACGAACCGTTAGGCACTCCTTGCCGCACTTTCCACGA
>CAKPPA010000100.1 GCA_934177025.1 uncultured Clostridia bacterium | reverse complement strand
TCGAAGGACCGGTTGATATGGGCGAACGCGAAGCGCAAATGAAAATGTTGAAAAAATTGCGCGAATTGAACGAAGCAAGGGGCTTGAAACTGAAAATTGTTGCGGACGAATGGTGCAACACGTTTGAGGACGTAGCATACTTCTGCGACAACAAAGCAGGTAACATGATCCAAATCAAAACTCCTGACCTCGGCGGCGTAAACAACATCATCGAAGCAGTGTTGTACTGCAAAAAGACGGGTATGGAAGCATACCAAGGCGGTACCTGCAACGAAACGAACCGCAGTGCGGAAGTTTGCGTTAACATCGCAATGGCTGTAAAACCTGACCTGACGTTGGCAAAACCGGGCATGGGCGTTGACGAAGGCTTCATGATCGTTTACAACGAAATGCAACGTATCTTGGCTTTGACGAAGAAAAACTAACCTATCGTTAAATTAAAAAGGACCGAATTTTCGGTCCTTTTTTTTGTGCGCTTAATTCTTGTTTTCAAGGTGTTTTAACTTAAAAACTACTACCTTAAACGCATTGGGATAAAAATCTACTGTTTTTAGCGTAAGGGCATACGTTCCGGCAAACGAGCGGTAGGGCGCGCAACCTGACTGCACCGCCGAAAAGGGGAACGACTTACTCCGGAAACTTAGCGCAAACTAAGGGAAAAAGTGTTTCTTTGCGCCGCTAGTAGGGGCATAAGCAGTACGCAACTTAGCGTAAAATAATGTAAACGGTGTAAAGCACGTAGGCAAGGACGCCGAGCGCACCGTAAACCCTTCCCGTGTAGTTCTTTTTGAGGAGCGGCAGGTAAAACGCTACGGTAACACACAGTAGGAGGATAACGTCAATCATGGATTCACCGGTAATCGCAACCGGCGTCAGGATCGACGAAAATCCTAGGATAAACAAAATGTTGAAAATGTTCGATCCTACCACGTTTCCGAGGGCAAGTCCGCTGTCGCCTTTGCGTGCGGCAGTAACGGAAGTAACCAATTCCGGCAGGGACGTTCCGATTGCAACAATCGTAAGCCCAATGAGGTTGTCGCTCAGCCCCAAACTTTTTGCAATCACACTTGCGTTATCCACAACCAAAGTTCCGCCGAAAATAATCATTCCCAGCCCTAACACAAGGAACAGCAGGCATTTCCACAATGCAAGCGTTTTAATTTCGTCTTGTTCTACGGCAAGCGGATTTTTTCGTGCTTGATAAATTAAGTACACAATGTACACAATCATGCAAACAAGTAAAATCAAACCTTCGATGCGCCCGATGCAAAAATCTCCCGCTACAAACAAAATCAACAGCACGGTGGCGGCGATACTCACAGGGAAGTCCCTTTTTACAATCGGCAATTCCGCACGCGACGGTTTGAGCAGGGCGCAAATTCCGACAATCGCAAGTAAATTAAACAGGTTGGAGCCTACAATGTTTCCGAATGCAATGGCATTGTTTCCTTTCAGCCCTGCGGTAATACTGACGGCGGCTTCCGGCGCACTTGTTCCCATGGCTACGATGGTTAAACCGATAACGACAGACGGCACGCGAAGCCGTTTCGCTAAGGACGAACTTCCTTCCACAAACCAATCCGCTCCCTTAACAAGGAGTAGGAAGCCTACAATCAACAACACATAACTCATAAGTCTTCTCCTCTTGCGAAAGGGAACAAAAAAGACCCTTATCGCATCTAGTATGCGATAAAAGTCTTGTTTTTTCATGCATTCCGGTAAAAATTACGTGTTGACGAAATACATACGCCGTAGCGCAAACTACTCCCTTCTATCTCCTTCTATTTTAGCAATTTGTCAAAAATTGTCAAGCGCTTGAAAAAAATTTTTTCGTTCCGTCCTAACGTTTTGTTATTTGCGTAGGGGAACGCTTGTTTTTTGGCGGCGTAATTTTCGGTGCGTCTTTTCCGCTTTTTAAGTAAAAAACGGCTTAAATTTTTGAGGAAGTGGCGGCAACGTCGCTATGTTCCTCCAACGGAGCCGTCGGGAGAGAAATCACTTCCTTGTGCGTCCATTTGTTTCCTTTGTACCGCAACAACGCATACATCATTCCGCCGAACCAGCCGACAGGGGAAGCGATAAACACTCCGAGGTAGCCAAAAAAATAATCCAGCACAAATGCGGCGATAATGCGGCAAATCAGGCTAAACACGTTGACGTTCATCGCTGCAATCGGATCTCCCGCGCCGCGTAACAGTCCGCTTACGACCAGCATTACGGCAAGTAAAATGTAGGAAGGTACGGTAATAATCAAAAATTGCGACGTCAATTCGGCAACCATAGCAGGGTTTCCGGCAAGGTTATCGTCCATCGACATAAACAGCGAAATCACTTGATCTTTAAACAAAAGCAAAAATCCGCCGCCCACCAGCAAAAAGGCGAGGCTAATCAAAAGGGTGCTACGCAATCCCGAACGCATGCGTTTGATGTCGTTAATCCCTTTGTTTTGTGCGGAAAAACTCGTCAAGGCAATTCCGAAACTCATAAATTGCATGGAAATCAGTTCGTCAATGCGGTTTCCGAGGCCAAAGGACGTCGTGTAGTCCGCGCCGTTTTTGTTGATTAGCGCATTAATCGCAATGAAGCCTGCCGAAGCGCAAAATTGTTGTACCATGGACGGAACTGCCACTTTCATAATGTTGCCGAACAATTTTTTGTCAAAACGCAGTTCTTTCCACGTGAGTTTCAAAAGCGGAAATTTTTTCTGCATGTAAAGGAAGCACGCAATGGCGGAAAGTGCCTGCGCTAAAACGGTTGCAATCGCTACGCCCTTAATGCCCCATTGAAACACCAGCACAAACAGTAGGTCCAACGCAACGTTCAATAACGTTCCGCAAATCAGGACAACAAGCGGTGTAGTGGAGTTTCCTACCGCGCGCAAAATTTGTGCAATCGCATTGTAAAACGCCATTGCAAAAATCCCGAGGAAGTAAATTGTCAAATATTCCGCCGAAGCATCGATTTGTTCGCTGCTAACGTTAAGTAGCCGTAAAAGAGGGCGGGAAAGTAACGTCCCCACCACCATCAAAAACAGCGAACCGAAACAAAGGACGATTAAAATCGTTGCAAGCGAGCGTTTAAAACGTTCATAGTCCTTTGCTCCGTAAAGTTGCCCTAAAATAACGACGGCACCCGTCATGAACCCCAACGTCACGGTAAGTAGTAGGTTCACCACCGGCAAACTTGCGCTTAAGGAACCGAACGCATTCGGCCCCATGGTTTGCCCGATGATAATGGCGTCCGTCCAGTTGTAAATCAGTTGAAATAGATTCCCGATAATTAACGGGATTGTAAAAATCAAAATATTTTTTGCGGGGCTTCCGACGGTCATATCCGTCGTGCCCTTTTGTAATGCAGCAGATTTTTCCAAATCCGTTTTCCCCCTTCGTTCAAAGGTAGTGTAGTCCTTTTTTGCGGTGCCGTCAATAAAGTGATTCGTAGTTTGTAAAATATTTTTTTTCGTCCGAAAAGTAGTGGAATGTCGAAAACTTTTTTAGGAAAAACTTTTTTTTGCGGAGACAAAACGAAAGGTTTTTTGTGCGAAGGGAAGTTCGGTATAGCGGAAGGGGTTGACTTTTTTTTCATTTTTGTTTAACATAAGGAAAGGAGGAAAGGTACTATGAGATGTATGTACTGCGGATGTACCGAAAGCAAAGTAATTGATTCCCGCCCGACCGAGGACGGCACGGCAATTCGTCGTCGGAGGGAATGCGCGTCCTGCGGCAAGCGTTTTACCACCTACGAAACCATCGAAACGACGCCGATTTTGGTCGTCAAAAGCAACGGCAATCGTCAGGTGTTCGATCCGAACAAAGTCAAAAACGGCATCATTCGTTCGTGCGAAAAGCGTCCCGTACCCGTATCGAAAATCGACAAACTTGTTTTGGATATTCAAAAAAAGTTGCAAAATTCCTTGGAGCAGGAAGTTACCAGTAAACAAATCGGGGAACTTGTCATGGCAGGGTTAAAGGATATCGACGAAGTTGCCTATATTCGGTTTGCCTCCGTCTATCGTCAGTTTAAGGACAGTTCCACGTTTTTGGAGGAATTGAAAAAAATGTTGGACGAAAAAAACAAACAGGATTAATCTTGTTTCGAGCCGTCGCTAGGCGCAAAAAAACTGTAAAAACACTTAAAAAAGGATAAAACAGAGGTGTTCCCGCACGTGCGGAATAACCTCTGTTTTTTTTGTTTTGCTTTTTTATGAATGGGGGGAGTAAAAACGTAAAGGGAAAATTTTAC
>CAKPPA010000099.1 GCA_934177025.1 uncultured Clostridia bacterium | reverse complement strand
CCTCGATGCCCTGCCGCACCTGTTCGTAAAACCGAAACAGCGAATCGTACTTTGCCGCACTTTTGTTGAGTTGCACTTTTTCGATGTGCGAAGCATCCTCCTGCGTGTGCGACGTGCAAAAGCACACTTCATCGCACTCCCGCGCAATGGTGAGTTCGCCGTTTTCGTCAATGCATGTCAGCATTTTGTTCAAATACTCCTCCGGAGAGATAAGCTCTTTTACCGTAAATACTTTTTTCATACTTTCCCCCTCGTAAAAAAATCGGTACTTTTGTGTTTAATCCTATTATACGAATTTTGATGTGCCAAAAAATGGACATAACAGCCCTTTGCCCCTCCTATTTTTGCCTAATTGCCTATTTTACATTCCCGATACGGGGAAAAGAAAAAAAAGACGGCGAAACGCCGTCTTTAAAAACTCCGCGCACTATCACAACACGGATTTTTAGGCTACTGACAGTCGCGCGAAAAACCGATGCCGCCGCAGCAATACAGTAAGCCGAGCATTAAAATCAGGCAGCACGGATTGAGACTGACGTTGAATTTTTTGCATCCGTTTCCGTTGCAGCAGCAACACAAAAACAGGATGATTAAAAGAATCCACGTGCAACTGCAGCCGCCGAAACAACCGTTGTTGTTGCAATCGTTTCCGCCGAACAAACCGTTAAACATACTATGTACCTCCTTAAAACTTATAAGTTGTAAGTTTCGCTTACATACTTTACAATATGGCGGCATAAAAAAATGTGTGACTTTAAACAGCATTCCCCCTACCCAAAATTTACTTAAAAAAAATCAAACCGGACTTCCTTACCGTGCCTGTTTTTTACAAAACAGCGAAAACCGAGGCGAACGCACGCTTTTACAAAAACAAACGACAGAAAACAAGAAAAATCGCGAAATTGTATTTTCAAGCACTTAACAAACGGGCACTTTTATAGTAAAATAAAGTGTAAAAAGATTTTTTACAAATTTATCCAGAAAGGAGTAAATTTATGAAAACGATTGGTACAGTGGTCAGAGGAATTCGCGCTCCGATTATCAAACAAGGCGACGATTTGGTTTCGATTGTTGCCGAAAGCGTACAAAGCGCGGCTACCGAAAGCGGTTTTTCCTTTCACGACCGTGATATCGTTGCCGTTACCGAAGCGGTAGTTGCACGTGCGCAGGGAAATTACGCTACCGTCGATCAAATCGCAAAGGACGTAAAAGCCAAAACGGGCGGTAAAACGGTGGGATTGGTGTTCCCGATTTTGTCCCGCAATCGGTTTTCATTGTTGTTAAAAGGAATCGCGCAGGGAGTGGAAAAACTCATTATTCAACTCTCCTACCCTTCCGACGAAGTGGGCAACCCTTTGGTTACCTTGGATCAAATCGACGAGGCGGGCGTGAATCCGTTTGTCGATTCGTTTACGGAAGCGGAATTTCGGAAGGCGTTTCCGAGCATTGCTCACCCGTTTACCAAAGTGGATTACATTGACCTTTACAAAAACTATGCCGGAGAGCACTGCGAAGTTGTGATTTCCAATAAGCCGGACTACATTTTGAATTTTACGGATACTGTGATTAATGCGGACATCCACACGAGAAAGCGCACCAAACGCATTCTGTTGGAAAAAGGGGCAAAAAAGGTGATTTCCTTGGACGAAATTTTGACCGAAAGTGTGGACGGAAGCGGCTTCAACCCGATGACGGGACTTTTGGGCAGCAATATGGCAACGGATACGTCCGTAAAACTGTTTCCGAAAAACTGTCAGGAATTCGTGGATGCGTTGGCTGAAAAAATGCACGAAATGACGGGGAAAAACATTGAAGTGATGATTTACGGCGACGGCGCGTTTAAGGATCCGGTCGGGGGAATTTGGGAACTTGCGGATCCGATGGTGTCCCCTGCTTACACGGCGGGACTGTGCGGCGCACCGAACGAACTGAAATTGAAATACTTGGCGGACAACAAAATTTCGAATTTGTCCGGAGAAGAAGCCGTGCACGCCATGAAAGACCTCATTAAACAAAAAAGTTCCGACCTTGCCGGCGATATGGCTTCGCAAGGAACGACGCCGCGGCGTTTGACGGATTTGCTGGGAAGTTTGTGCGATTTGACGAGCGGCAGCGGCGACAAAGGCACGCCGATTGTGTTCATTCAAAATTACTTCGACAATTACAGCAACGATTAACGTTGAAGTTTACGTTACCCAAAAGTTTTTTAGCGACTACTTTACAAAAACAACCACCGAATTTTCGGTGGTTGTTTGTTGTTGTGATACTTTTTTGTTTTGTTCCTTTTGACAAAAGCATTTTATTCCGATTTCGTTTGCGGAAAGGAAATGCGCCAAGTGTCCCATTCCGTCAGAGGGATTGCACCCATACTACGGTAAAACGCAATGGAAGGCTCGTTCCATTTGAGGCAACACCATTCCATTCGCCCGCAATCCTCCGCCACAGCAATTTCCTTTAGCGTAAGAAACAATTTTTTTCCGATGCCCAAGCCGCGATACGCTTCCTTGACGAACAAATCCTCCAAATACAGTCCCTTTTTGCCGGTAAACGTGGAGTAATTGAAAAAATACAAAGCAAACCCGATCGGTGCCCCGTCCTTTTCCGCAAGGATTACGCGCGCCGCATTTTCGCGGAACACTACCCTTTGAATCCGCTCGACGGTGTTTTCCACCAAATCGCTCATGTTTTCGTATGCGGCGATTCCGCGGATACACTCCAACACTGCCGCGGCATCCGCCTCGCAGGCGGTTCGAATGCAAACGTTTTCCATTACGCTTTTAAAACCAATTCGCTCAGTTCCAACGGGAGCAAAATGCGGTTGCCTTGATATACGCGCATATTTCCGCCGCTGATTTCGTCAATCAAAATTACGCCGTCCTTCGTTTTGCCGAATTCGAATTTGATGTCGTAAAGCGTCAGTCCGATTTTTTCCAAATCGTCCGAAACGATTTTCGTAATTTTTTGCGTCAGTTCCTTGACTGCTTCGTACTCATTTTTCGACATAATGCCCAAAACGTCCAAAGCGTCCTCGCTGATGACAGGATCCTCGCGCTTGTCGTCCTTTAACGTCATTTCCACAAAATAATTTAAGTCCTGCCCTTCCGTAGCGTAATCGCCGTAACGACGCATGAAACTGCCTGTCGCTTTTTTACGGCAAACGACTTCCAATCCCTTTCCGAACAGCGACACCGGCAAAACGTTCATCGTGTGTTCCTCGAGGTTTGCGGAGATGAAATGCGTAGGAATGCCGCACTTTTTCAAAAGTTCGAAAAAGTAAGCGGACATTTTTAAGCCTGCAAGCCCTGCTCCGTCGATTTTGATGCCCGTGGAATTTGCACCCGGATCGAATACGCCGTTCGAACAAGTAACGTCATCTTTAAATTTTAAAAGGATCGTTCCGTTTTCCAACTGGTAAACCGATTTTGTTTTTCCTTCATAAATGTGCTTCATAAACGTTTCTCCTTTATTTTTTTCCTATATCGCTGCGGTAAAACAAATTGGAGCATTTGATTTGACCGACGATTTCATAAGCATTTTTTCGCGCGCTTTCAAACGTGTCGCCCAACGAATACGCAAACAACACCCTGCCGCCTTTGGTAAACAGCTTGCCGTCCCGACGTTCCGTGCCCATGTGGTAAATGCAGTCGTTCCACTTTGGATCGTACGAAATTTCAAAGCCGCTTTC
Organism: uncultured Clostridia bacterium; assembly: GCA_934177025.1. Lineage (GTDB taxonomy): Bacteria > Bacillota > Clostridia > Christensenellales > CAG-314 > CAKPPA01. Next base: position 631 of record CAKPPA010000099.1, on the reverse strand, counting down.
GTATTTTTCCGGATAGCCTTTCGATGCCAAAACAACGCCGATGGCGATTTGTTCGGTAAAGTGTAGGTCGGGATCCTTGCCGTCCAAAACGTCCTGCATGACTTGATACAAATCGTTTTTGAGCCGCGGAAGGACAACTTCCGTTTCCGGATCGCCGAAACGAGCGTTGAACTCGATGACTTTTACGCCCTCTGCCGTGTCGATGAGCCCCGCATACAAAATCCCCGTAAACGGACGGCCTTCCTTCCTGAGCCCTTCCGCAACCGGACGGAGAATGTGTTCGCAACACCAATCCGCCTTGGCTTTGTCGACGTAGCGCACGGGGCTGTAGGCTCCCATGCCGCCGGTGTTGCCGCCGAGGTCGTTGTCGAACGCGCGTTTGTGATCGCGCGCAGACTCCATCGGGAACACGTTTGTGCCGTTGACAAACGCCATAAGGGAAAATTCCTCGCCCTTTAAAAATTCCTCAATGACAACGCGATCGCCGTCAAACTTATGCTCTAAAAGCATGTCCTTTAAGGCTTCCTCCATTACCTTCGCGAGGTTGATCTTGACCGTGTCGTTCATCGGAAACTCCTTGCCGGGAATGCACATCCAGTTACAGCCGACGGCGATGCGCTCGCGCGCGGTC
>CAKPPA010000098.1 GCA_934177025.1 uncultured Clostridia bacterium | reverse complement strand
TCTCCTCCCTCAAAATCGCCCTCATCCGACAAGTCGTGCTTGTCGTCAAAATCGTCCTCATCCGACAAGTCGTCATTATCATCCTCTAAAAGATAAAAGTACTCCGCCTCCTCCTTTTCGTCCAATTTACTTACTTGCTCCAACCGATGATTTTCTTTGTTGATGTTGCCGACAAGGGCGATTCTCCCGCAATCATCGCAACGAGCAATTTCAAAAACAGCATACTGCTTTCCATTTATGCTGTATTGTTTTTGCCTGTTCAAAAACAATTTTTTCTCTTGCCCTATTGTGGAATAGCATCCTTCCAAACTTCTAATAAAAAAGTGATATCTTGCGTCCAACAACGCTTTGCCGTTTCTTTGCGCTCTCGTACAAAGCGAAATAAAGGAATTTGCCGTTTCCTCGTCCACATTCAAATCTTGCGCTATTTCCGCTATCGTCCAAACATTTGGCACCTTCCTTTGTTTTGGCATGCTCCTTCGCAAGGAAAGATATAAATCCGAGCCGACAATAAAATCAAAAATCAATTCATTTTCCTCTTTGCTTTTATCGCAGGCTACGCCGTACTCCTTTAAAATATCCGCGACAATATTGCTTTCGTCCGCCAGCTGCCGATAAAGTTCGCATGGATAATGTTCCGCATGCGAATTAGGCATCGACTTTTCACGCGTAGCGCGAATAATATTTTCTTTTTTAAATTCCTCCCCACAAAGATTCCTTGCAAAAGTAACAATGTCGTCATCGGCACTCGAATCGCTGCCCAACGTCGCACTGGTTAAAATAAACCTTGTTTTTTTGGTGGCTGTTATCCTCGCTTTCAGGCGACGCAGCAATATGGCAGTTTCAATTCCGGTTGCGCCGGTGTAAACGTGAGCTTCATCCAGTACAACGAATCGAAAATCCGCGTTGGAAAAAAGCACGTCATCTTTCGGACGAAACAAAAGATGCTCCAACATCGCATAATTTGTAAACAAAATATTCGGCGGGTTCTTTTTCATTTCCTCCCTTGACAGTTTTTCATTTACAAGGCGCTGGCGTAGTTTTTCATCCCTTTCTTTTGCAAACATTGCTTCATAAACAGCAATTGCACTTTTCTCGTCGTTTTCGGTACCTCCGTTATAAACCCCGAAAGTAATGTCGGGATAATCCATAAGTAGTTCGCGAATATTTTTCATTTGATCGTTTGCCAAAGCATTCATCGGATAAATAAATAATGCCCTAACTCCCGGACCAAGCGTCCCCTCCTCCTGCTCCCGTAAAAGTTCGTTAATGACAGGAATCAAAAAGCAATTTGTTTTCCCGCTACCGGTACCGGTGGAAATAACGGCATTGTTCCCCGAAACAATGGCTCTAATTGCTTGCTCTTGATGCAAATACAGTTCCCTGTTTAACGGTAATTTGCTTTTTTCTCGTCCGCCTGCCCTTTTCCCTCTCTCAAGGTCCTCAAACCGCGACGACAACACGCCTTGTTCCATCAATTCCGCAATGGAAAGCCCTGTTGCAAAAACATCTTTTATTTCCAACAGAGGTCCTTTTGAAATACTTTTTTTCAATTCCTCCACAAATTGTTTTTGCAAATTTTCATCGCAAAACGAATAGTTTGTTGCTACGTAATCTATAAATTCATTTTTTATGTTACTCGAAGCCTTTGCCGGATTAAACATTGCTATCCTCCTGAATTTCGTAAAAGTAATATTCAATTGCCTTGTTTCCTGTTGCAATATTCGACAACTGGCGATAGCCATCTAAAAACAAGTCGCCTAAAACATCATGGATATCCTTGTTTCCAAGTCCTGCCACCATCCAGCACGTCCCCCTCGATCGAAGTTCTATTCGCACCGGATTCGTTTGATCGAATGCGCCGTCATCGTTTTTCATCCGGTCCAAGTATATTTTTCTGCCGTCCGAATGGCGAAAATATAGGTATCCCAAATAATAAAAACTGTCGTCAACGTTTCCGATAAACTGCAATTTTTCAACGAAAACCGGTTTTACGGATCGAACAGCCGCTTCGTCATACAACATCACTTTGTTGATTGCCAGTTTTTTATTTTTAAACCGCAACTGATTTTCGTCGCCTATCACGATTTTTTGCGTATACAACTCTTTTTCTTTTTCTTTTTTGAAAACATTCCTCAAATTCAAAACGACTTCCGCTGTGTAATAATCGTCCTCCATGTCGCTGATATCAAGTTCGCCCGATTTCGTGTCCAGCGTAAATGACTTTACGAGGTTGCCGGATTTCTCTTTTAATTTTAACGTAAACGTATCGTTATCATCCCCTATGTAAGTTGTAGAGGGCGACCACACCAAATGACGTTGCGCAAATATAAAAATCGGAGATTCCTTAAACTTCGCTTTTGTATGCACGTTTAAAATCGGTAACGGCTCCTTCCCTGCAATAGATAAAAAAATCATTGCGTTGTCGTAGTAGTCAAGTTGCGAATAAATCTCCTGCCCTATTTTGTAACGATTAAACTCGTTCCCTCCCCCTTCCAACACCTTGCAATTTGGAGTAATCATTAAGTCGCACGCAATCGACACAGGAAGTTTGAGTTCCAAAATCGAAGAATTGTGAAACGTTTTATACCACGTCCCTTCTTCGTCGAAGCAGTGGTTCCAATCGCCATCGTCGATTTTCCATTGTATTTTAGGGATCCTCAACAACACTTCGCCATCCGCAATCGGCAACGACACTTCCTCCTGATCAATGTTAAACGAAGTTTCGTTGCCAAATTTCTCCGTGGAAAACCTAACGTTCCCTACAACGTCCTTACCGTAATAAAACTCTTTATCAAATAAAATTTGAATGTTGTTAAATTTTACTACGTTTGCACTCTCTACAATTTTTCCGTTTGAAAATCGAAAAACCGTTATCTTTTGCGGCTCTCCTGCCGACAGTAATTCCGAAATATTGTAATAAACTATGCCGTTTCGACGTTCCTTCGAAAACTCTGTTAACCGCACTGAAAAATCTTCGTATCTGACTCCAAAATCGAATAAATCCGCAGTATCAAATGCGGCAATTTTTAATTCCCCCTCTACAACTGCATATTCTTCGTCCCCTTGCCTGAATTTAACGCCGGTTTTCTTGTCCGCATGAATCCATATCTCTTTATTTTGCTGCTCGCTTGTAAATAATATCGTCCTCCGCTCGCTTTGAAGGATCTCCCCCTCTTTTGCATTTATCCCAACACAGGATGCACTTGCGTTCCCAATCTTCTCCGGATATTGCAACAAGGCAGAAAAATTACGACAAAACAATTGATAATTGCCCGGCAAACATTCCTGTGCAAAAAGTTCTTTTTCCCCGTTAAAAAGCATAAAAACTCTTTCCAACGATTTTTTTGAATCAAATATTGTTTCCCCGCAATGCGTAATTTGCACCCGAACGTTAAAAACCGTTTCCTCTCCCAACACCCTGTTTAGCTCAATTTGAAACGCTTTTGTATTCATAGCAAGCCCCGAGCCACGCGTAACAATTTCGTCGGAGTAAGTAAGCGTGTCGTTCGAGTATATTTCTATCCAAGGGCGTTTATCCAAATGATTCCGCAAGCGAAAGGCAGGTACGGTTATGAAAACAGTTCCGTTTTCGTTTATGTATTTAGGTTTAATTGCAAAATAGTCCGATACAATGCGTTCCTCTTTGCCTGTTTTTTGTTTTGCTTTGCCAAAACTCTCCTCTTTTTTGCGCCACCAATCAAAAAGTAATGTGTAGTAATAATCCTTTTTATCGATCGGCGCACTATGAAACAATCTGTCCATTGCTTTTATCGTATCACGGATATTTTTCGTCATCAAATCCGGTTGTTCCACTGCCAATCGCTTAATGCCTGCTCTAAAATTGTATATTTGCGAACCAAGTTGAAAATCTTCGTCGCCCTTGCTTTGATCGAATCGTTTGCCTAACTCCTCCGCCGCCATTTCAAAAATTTTATCGTTTGCAACGTAGTTTTGCTCCATATCTTCGCAATAAATCCACCAACAGAGGTCGAAAAACGATTCCGTGGACTGGATTGGCGAAAAAGCATGCGCAAGAATCGTAGCATAATACTTCTTTTTTGCGCCGTTTAAGTAAATAATTTGATTCCGCTTGCCTAACGTATCAATGATTTCGGTAAGCATATTGTATATTTTAGGCGAGCATTCTTCCGTACCGACAAGCATTTTCGCAATGCGCTCCCAAAATTGATCTTCACTTGACGACCAATTTTTTACGGCATTCACCATAGCTACAAATAGCATTTCATAATCAAAATAGCTTATTTTGTTAACGTAACCAAGGGCAAATTCCCTTAATTTTTTACCTGCATCGTTATATAT